>JAATVK010000100.1 GCA_014523485.1 Nitrososphaerales archaeon TH5894 | reverse complement strand
GGAGGAGCGGGTGACGATATTTTAAATGGTGAGGATGGAGATGATACTCTCAATGGAGGTAAAGGTGATGACAAATTAGTTGGAGGTATAGGTACTGATGAACTCGAAGGGGGAAGTGGAGCAGATTTATTCGTATGTGATGAAGATGACGAAGTTATGGATTTTAATTCTCTAGAAAATGACAGAAGTGAAGGTCTTTGTGAAATAAGAGATGAGGCATTAGCTTCTGGTACTAATGAAGATGATGATGATTTTAATGAGGGTGAATTAGAAGAAGAAGAAGATGATAGTAATGATGGTGATGATGATGACTTTTCTTCCTTGGGACCCATATTCTAAAGAACTTAACTTATAATCTATGGTGATGGTATTTTTACACGAAAACTAGTTGTACTATTTGTTATTCTTCTTAAGATACAAATAGCAGATCAGGATAAAAACTTCAATACGATTTTATTTATAAGAATATAATATATATTTTATCATATATTTCCTAATAACGAAAAGCTTATTGATGATAAAATGATTAAATAAATAATGCATTATCTAAGGATATAAAAGGCTAGTTTAATTTATATACTCTAACAATTCTATTATATTAATAATTATTATTTAACTAACTAAAATATATCATTTGATTTTTTCATTAAACTTTCTAGAAAATTAGATATATACTCTCTAAAAAAAAAGGAGCATCTATTATAAAAATGAATTTATAGTTGTGTTAGATGATCTATCGTTCTCTTTCATCATTGTGGTTGCGATAACTTCCATAAGGAGTACGTCTATAGCCACTTCCTCGATAATTATTTCCATAACTATATCTAGATGTTCCATATCTATTGTTACTACCATTATAGGAATTATTGTAAGGTCTGTCACGATAATATGTACGATAAGGAGATCTTTGTATGACCGGTATTTCTATTCCCATTTCTTCATTAAGTTTATGCATATTTTGTTTGGTCTTATTCATAATTCTTGTGAATGAGTCCATACGTTCACTAGACACCAGTGATATCGCTATGCCACTACCTCCAGCTCTAGCTGTCCTACCAATTCTATGGAAGTATATATCAGGATCTTCTGGTACATCATAATTAATGACATGACCTACAGCAGGAACATCGATTCCTCTTGCTACTATATCCGTAGCAACAAGAATATCCTCACTTCCATTTCTAAATCTGTATATAGCTGAGTTTCTTTGTTTTTGAGAGAGATCTCCATGAATCATAGTAGTTTTGAATCCATCTTCCTTCAAATAATGGAATACTTTTTCTGTTCTCTGCTTGGTAGATACAAAAATGATAGTTTGTTGTTTTTTAGTGTTATTCTCTATAAGTGTACATAAATGTTTGAATTTTTCATTCTCTCTTACAATTAAATAGGATTGTGCAATAGTGTCAAGACTTATCTCATCTTTATTTAGTCTTATTTCCTGATAATTATGCATATATTCTTGTGCAAGATTTATAATTTCAGGTGGCATAGTTGCCGAAAAGAGACAGGTCTGTCGATCTTCATTGACATAAAAAAGGATAAACTTGATATCATCAATAAAGCCCATATCTAGCATTCTATCAGCCTCATCTAAAACTACAAATTTAACATTATCAAGTGTAATCGATCCTCTTTTGAGATGATCTATCAGTCTACCTGGAGTTGCTACAACGATTTGGACTCCTTTTCTTAATTGTTCTTGTTGTATTGCTATACTCTGTCCACCATAGATAGATATTGTTCGAATTCCTACATATTTTGAAAATTTGTTAATTTCATTTGTAATCTGTAATGCTAATTCTCTTGTAGGAACTAAAATTAATGCTTGAATAGGAACACGAGTATGTATTTTAGTCAATATTGGAAGTGCATAGGCTGCTGTTTTACCAGTTCCTGTATGCGCTTGGCCTATCATATCTAGACCTTTTAGAAAAATTGGTATAGATTCTTGTTGGATAGGGAATGGATTTTTATAACCATATTCATTGAGTGCTTTGACAATTGGAGTACTAACTCCTAATTCTTTAAATGATGATTCCATATTATTTTTTCACTTTTTAATTGCACAAAAGCACGGAAAAAATGAGAAGTAATCAGTATTAACTTAACAAATCTGCCGTATTTCTCTTGTTAAAATAGGTTTGTTAAGCCGTCATATAAGGTATACTACTATCTAAATTAGATTATATCTAAATACTATGATAATTGTATGGAAAAAGGTCATAATAAAGGCATATAATGGTTACAAGTCTACCTTTTCAATATTACCTTTGATTTTTACAAATATTTTTTGTGTATAAACTCTATGAAAAAATATTAATTTTAATATAAGATACAAGAAGAAATAAGGGAAGCGAAATTCTATTACAATTCTCTATCTTAATCTTTTTTAGATAAGTTAAGATATATTATAAGTTTGACAAGGGTTATACCGTAAACTATGCGTTAGGGAATTTATTTAAATTAACTCTATGATATTTTAACTAGTTAAAATAAGGATCGGAATCCAAAAAGAATTATTAATTTTATAATTCTAGTAAAAGTTAGTACAAGGTTATTTTCCAAAACATTGAGATGAAATAATTGAGTATTTTATTTATTCATATCAAGTATGGAGTTCTAGAAAGGAATAATATTAAATTTCTAAAATTATTCGATAGCTCAAGGTTTGATACAATTTAGTAATCAAAAAATTCTGCAGGGTCAGTTAATTCGGGGTATTCTACCGAGGATTGCACCTTATTTAAAATTTAAATTGATATTAGAATTTTGATTTAACGAAAATTAGAATCTACATATCATTAATTCCAAACATTTGAAAACATATATTACATTTAAATTTCTCTTTACCAGGATTATTAGTAATAATCTCTAATTGACTTTTGGTCCTACATCTAGGGCATTTTCCATAGACAGTTTTTCGGGCTATAACAATTTTTTTTATTTAGCTCTATATATATCATAAGTAAAAATAAAATATAAATTTACCATATGTAAAATTTTTTCTATACTTTTTAAACAAACAATACGTAAAATATTATTTTTGATAAACCAAATAAATAAATATTTGCAGGAATTTAAGAGGTTTTTAGTTTCCTAGCTATAGTCAAATATTTTGTTGCTTCTGAATTCATTCCAAGCTTTTCAAGAGCTTTTCCTTTTCCATAGTAAGCATCTACATAATCAGGATTGATCCTTATTACCTGATCATAACATTTTATTGCTTCGACATACCTTTCTAGACAATCAAGTGAATAACCTTTTCCATAATATGCAGTTATATAATCACTATTTCTATAAATAACTTCATCATAATAAATAATTGCCTCTTCATATTTACCTAGACTACCAAGGGCAACTGCCTTATTATAATAGGCATCAACAAAGTCAGGATCGATTCTTAATACTTGATCATAACATTCTATTGCTTCCATATATTGTGAAACACTTGCTAATGTAATTCCTTTATTGTAATAGGTCTTTGGAACACGAGAGTCTACGTTAATGGCTGTATCATAATAGTATAGGGCATCGTCATATCTATCTAATCCTGCAAGTGCAACACCTTTATTGTTTAACGCATTAATATCATATGGTTTAATACTCAATGCCAAATCATAATAATATATGGCATCCTCGTATTGCCCTAGACTAGCAAGTGCAACACCTTTATTTGTTAAAGCATTAATATCATCAGGCTTTATACTTAAGGCTAAGTCATAGTAATGAATGGCATCTTTGGCTTTGTTACTATTGGCTAATGCAACACCTTTATTGTTTAATGCACGTATGTCATCTGGGTTAGTTTCCAGAACTTTTTCGTATGATTCGGCAGCTTTTTCATAAAGGCCAATTTTATTTAAAGAGTATCCTTTTTCGTTTAAAGCATTAATATTCTTAGGTTTAATAATTAAGGCTTCTTCCAAGGATTTTATTGCATCATGGTATTTTTCTAGATTAACAAGTGCTAGACCCTTTCTATACCATGCTTCAAAATAATTTTTATCAAGATTTATCGCTTGTTCAAAGGATTTGATTGCATCATGGTATTTCTGAGCTAATTCGAAAAAGAATCCTTTCTCATAATATAATTTAGGATCATCTGGATTTAGCATTAACAGTTTGTCTATAAGTTCAAGAGCTTTTTCGTACTCTATCAATTCATTAGAGGGAAGCTCGTTCTTTGAAGACAATGATTTATCGTCTTCTTCGGTAAATAAAGGCTCTTCTTTCAGAATATCCTTAGAACGGTCGTTGTTATTATTATTTAATCCATCTATTTGATCCTTCAATAATAATACTATAATCTAAATAATCATATTTAAGCACACCTATAATTTTCCAAATTTAATTAAATTGATTCTTAAAATCACTTTAAAATTTTTATTCATAAAAATAAATGTTTTTATCTAGCATCTTTAGTATCACTAACGATTTTTGACTAGTTATTTTGTTTTAGTTACAAGTCCTCTCTTTTTATCATATTGTTCATGATAGTGAGGGATGTAGGATTACAATAAATTTTAGATTCCCTGATACAGGGAGAAACTATCACTCATTTTGTAATTGTTAATTGTTATTTATTAAAAAAAATTATTTAATTCCTCCTAATTTCTTTATATCAATAATTTTAATTTCACTTCTATTTTTCTTCTGGAATAATTGGTTTTATAAATATTGACAAGTATTCTTGAACGTGAATGTCAATATTGTAATAAAGCTAATATACTGTAATAGATTTGTATAAATATTTTAGAGTTTTATTTAATGAAAATATGAGTCACTTTTAGTATTAAAAATCTACTAAATAAATTTCGAAATGTTTTATGATTAAATGAAAGAACATATGTATCCAATTATTTTATATATAAAGATTAGAACACTGTTAAATCAAAACACAAGAGGTTCAATTATTTTAATTGGACGATAGTTGATAAACTATCAGATGTTGTTAAAGAATAAATCTAAAATATATCTTTTAATATAATAATAATTAAATATATTATTGCTATTACTTTAAAATAATAAAAATAAAATAAAAATAATCTTGTAAATAGTATATATTTGACAAAAAGCATATAAAGATATGAAAATCTCAGCATTAATTTCAGATTATGATGGAACTCTTTGTCCTACTGCTTCTTTTTCTTTTAGTAATTCTCTTCCAGAAGATCTTCATAATATCTTACTTGATATTTCGAAATTTATTCCTGTTTGTATCGTTTCAAGCAAAGACTTTCACTTTTTAGATTCATGTGTTAACTTTGCTGTCATTATTTCTTCTATAATGGGCATTGAAACTTTTCTTTTACCAAAGAATCCTGGCCCTCATCATGAAGAAAGCGCTGATCCAATAGAATTACAAAATGGAATTAGAGACTCTAATTTACTTAAATATCATGTTAAACAAAAAGAAAAATTAATTGAAAATTCATCTATGATAGATGATTTATCTTCAGTACTTTCTAAAAAATTCCATGATATAAAAATCTTACCAAAATATACTTATAAGGAGAAGATACTTGCAGGAGTTTCTTTTGACTATAGACATTTATTAAAATGGGAAAATTATAAAATCAATATTGAACCTCGAATAATAGACAAAATTTATGAATATATAAAAAAAAATTCCCCGTTGACCAATACTTGGCATATCCAAACTTATTTAACACATCCATTTTTCGATATTTATTCTATCCCTTGTAATAAAGGGAATGTGGTAACGGAAATACGCAAATTATTAAATTTAGATAGGAATAAAAATATTCTTTATTTAGGAGATTCAGAAAATGACAATCCTGCTTTTAAAAAAGCAGATCTTTCAATTAATATAAAATCTGATGAGAGAATAAACACAAAATTGAAGTCACATTACAGTCTTGAATTTAATGAATTAAGCTATTTTCTTATAAAATTATATAGGGAAAATTTTAATTTTACGTCTATGTCAATTTAAAAAGTTTAAATTTAATAAATATTTTGATAGCACAAAATTATAATATATTATAGTAGATCAATCAATAATTTATTAAATAGAAAAACATTGAAAATTAACTCCTATAAATTCCAGACTATAAAAAAACTTAATATATATTATTCCTATGCAGCTTCAGAGTTCTAATTCAATTTTAGTAATAGTAAGATATAAGATTATTAAATTACATTTTTATTTGTCTAAAAATTTCATTACTGTTTTTGTAAAAACTTCTATTTTCTCCAGGTGAGGGTAATGTCCGCATTGATCGAGTATAACGATTTTACTATTTGGAATTTTAAACTTTTTTGCATATCTTACTGGGATTAATTTATCATATCTTCCCCAAATAATTAATGTAGGAATCTCTATTTTTAACCTGTCCTTTAAATTTGGATGATCATTAAATCCCATTAAAGTAGACATAAATGCATACTTTGAATTCTGTAGGTTCATCCTATTGATAAAATCAAGAATAGATTCTTCAGTAGTGCTTGTTGAATCATATTTCATTTCTTTATATGCCCTTAAAACATTTTCGTAGGTTGGATATAAGGCTGCCGAAATATAATGTTTTAAGGTGGCTGAAACATATCTCATCATGCCAGCAGGAGAAATGAGAATTAACTTTTTAACCATATTGTTATATTTTATAGCAAATTCCAATGCAAGTAATCCTCCAAAGGAGGATCCCATGATAATAACATCAGATACATTCAATATATTTAGAAATTTTTTTATGAAATCAATAAAAAAATCTACTGTATATTCTACATGCGGCTTTTCACTGTATCCGAATCCAATAATGTCAGGAATAATTAGCCTATATTTTAATGACAAGGATGGAATGATTTTAGTCCATCTGTCAGCTGATCCTCCTAATCCATGTAAAAGTAAAATAGTAGGTCGATCAGAAGTACAATTAAATATATCGTAATATCGAATTAAATATTTATCTACCTCTACATACTTACTAAAATGGACATTAACCAAATATCATATTTACTGATAATGACTGATATTTAATTCCAATGCTAAATAATCCCTATCCATTTTTAAAACCCTCTAATATTTACCTCTCATTTAAGATATTTTTTCTACTTAAAATATTTAGTTTCGAGAAAATTCTCGTATATCACTATTAAAATTTAATTACCAATTGTTATATTAACAAGTTTTACTATTTATAATATCATCCGGTTTAGATACTCAAAATTTTTATACTGCGATATTTAATGATTAATTTTTTCTTTATAGTAAACATTCTAACTTTGATTATATTGAACTTAAACGCAATATGGTTAAAGAAGTATTCACCTAATTCATTTACCAATGAGATTGGACCAAATTTTTAGTTTTATTGCATATCATATCTGTAATATTGTCACAAATTATAATCGTAGTAATTATTAACTTTTTTTAGACCTTTCATCGTGCTGTGAAATATTTCTATTATTATTAACAATTTTTATTTATGAATTATTATATTTACAAATCGAATCTTATCCTATATTTCTATAAATCCAAGATGTTAAACATAAATTTAAGAAAAATATTATATTTGAATCATAAATCTGATTTTCCCATCGTACTCTATGAAAGATTTATTATTTTACGAATACAAAGGGAAAAAAATAATTTATTAATTTAGAATAACATCTATTGTTTGAACTTACTACGAAGAAAAACCTTCGAAATTTGCAAGTATTTGCTTAATACAACTTTGAAAATTGTGAGTTTATGATAAATTTCTTTCAAATAACCTTTTATAGTCAATGACTTAGAACATCTTCTATGACCTCTTATATTGATTTATGTAGATTTCAATATTTTTCTTACTAAATTTTCGAAACGAACATAATTAACTAATTTCTGTCTACTAATTTTTATTGATTTTATTATTTTTAATTTGTGGCGATGAGATAGTTAGTTCCTTTTCTACTATATTTTGTATTATTTTTTTTAAATTAGTTTTAAAGTTATTTACAGAAAAAATATCAGTGAATTTACTGATTTTCAATCTGTCGTCAACTGAGATTTTCATTGCATCAATTATTATTTTTGCGGCTTCTTCTTCACTTTTATAATGGAACCGTTTTGGAACAAATTCTGTATTACCTCCTTTGAATGGAACAATTGGAATTAAGCCAGCACTCATTCCTTCTGCTACAGATATCCCAAATGGTTCCTCTAAGGTTGGATGTAATAAAATCTTTGATCTTGCCATCAATTTTACTAGATTATTAAAAGGAACGTTTAAGTGCAATTTAATATTCTCATTTAGTTTATAAATGCTTATTAAAGATTGTAAATACCTATAATATTCATAATTATCTTCATGTATATTACCAATAATAATCATTTTAAAATTCTTAAGGAATTTATGTAAAATTCGGGCTATTCTTATAGCTGTTTCTATTTTTTTATCTGGACTATATCTTGAGACGACAATTATTGTATTCTCTTGTGAAGGATTACATAAAGCAACCTGTCTGTAAGTTTCGACATCAACGGGCGGACTTAATATCGATAAAACTACTTTTCCATAGTTATTTTCTATTGCTTGTTTGCTAAACTGAGAGTTTGTTATGATTATTGTATTTCTCATCATAAGATTATAACTTGATAATATTCCGTCCACTAATTCTTTTTCTTTCAAATGGAAGTTACGTTGATGATGTGGAGCAAAATTCTGTAAAAATTTGAATAAAAATTTTTTATAAGATCCATGATAGATCAACCTAGGTGTAAGCGGATAATGGCAATATGTAATTATCTTTGTTTTTAACATTTTAAGGTTAATAGAATTATAATATGGTAATATGTCCCCATGTGCATTTATTATGAAATTATATTTTTCTTCTTCTAATGCTATTTCTTTTCTATCGTTATTTCTAAATTGAGGTAACCCGAAAACATTGTATAGATTAATTTTTTTTATTTCTTCTATTTTTACAGAAAATTTTCCATACCATCTCTTAATTTGATTCCAATCAGGAGTTGTTATAGTTTCTAAATCAATATTAAAACCCATTTCATTTAATGCCTCAATCATAGTTATAGTTAGGCGTTCACTTCCTCCCCCAGCATTTAGGTCTTCATGTATAATTTTAATATAGTTATTCATGATATTATTAATACAATATAATTTATTAACTAGAATTTTTAGATCGACAGTATGAACTTGATTGAACTCTTTAACAATGTTTCCTCATATGGTCAATAATGTTAAATAATATATGCAAGCTATGTTTTCTTATCTTACAATAACTTATGTGTCAAATTTAGTTTTGGATTGTCTATATACTCTTCTATTTTTTATTATAATAATACCTTTTCCTCACTAATATTCAAAGTATTTCTATCAATAGATTACAATCTAGGATATTTACCTCCTCCTTGTTCAGAATTGCGATATCTCTATTTCCTTAATAGAAATTCTGTTGGATTATAGTGTGGATGTATCTATTAATTCCTATTTATAATTTAAAATTATTCCAATCTAAGAATTATTTGTTATGGTAATTGTTTTATAGTTTAAATCACTAAGTTTATCATGAAAAATAGATATAGAATAAACTATATTTTTCTTTTATTATCAATTGGAATAGTATCTACTATTTTATCCAATCCAATATTAGGCCAAACCCAAAACAATTCACAAAATCAGACTACTGGAACAACCGGTGAAGGCCCGTATGTCTCAGGAAAACCAGGTATTGAAAGTGCCAAAGAGCTCGAATCTTTAACTAATGATACTCAAACTAGTACTAGTAATGATACTGCCCCTATGTTACAAGAATTAGGTAAAGAAACGCAAGTTGGTAATCAGACCGAACAACAACAGGGTAATCAAACTGCAGGAGGACAACAACAGGGTAATCAAACTGCAGGAGGACAACAACAGGGTAATCAAACTGCAGGAGGACAACAACAGGGTAATCAAACTGAAAACAAAAGTATTCTTGAGAAACTTGGAGAAGCCGTAGGGTTAAGTTAATTTTATTTTTACAATAAACCAAATTTTTTGGAGTCTCAAAGTCATTCATTAATATTCTGGGTCATACTCTCTTCTTACATATTGCCCTAAGACAATTTATTTAAATAGAATAGAATTGATAGTTAAGTTTTCATCCATGGTATTGTCTTGTCTTATAAACGAGGATAATAAACCCCAAACTTTATGTTGACCTTCTAACATAATTTTTACTTCTCGTTTATTCTTATCAATATTGTAATCGTGAAAGAAAAGAGAGTAAACCCTATCCTACTTTTTTTACATCAGTTTCTATATATATTTATCAAAAGATCTACTCGCATTCCACAAATTAATAACTATCATTATTATAATGGTAGTGTGGATTTAATAGATTAGTTAGATAGAATTTTATAATTGTTTCATAATAGATCGAATGACTAACTGGAAATATTAAATTTAGAACTATTAAATTATATTTCAATATAATCTTATTTCCATAATTTTTACAATACCTCATTGAAGTAGAATTTATGCTTATAATTATAGAACTCTAAAATCTTATTTAGTATGTTCATAATTCATTATATACTTTCTTGTTAATAATTAATTGTGAATCCTAAGTATAGAAGTAGGATTGAAATTATTTCTTCAATACTCGAAGCATCAGTTGAAGGAGCAAAAAAATCCAAGGTTATGCATAAGTCATTTGTTTCAAATACACAGTTTAAATTATATATGAATCATTTAATTGAGAAAAATTTACTTAATATTGATTCAGAAAGTAAGTTAACCATTACAACTAAAGGATTGGAATTTTTAGAACATTTTCATGCATTAGAGAATATGCTCGACCTGACTATACAAAAACACTCTATAAAAAATGACGTTTATTCACAATATCTTTTACCGACCTAATTTTTTGAATTTTTATTATCGAATGTTAATAATATCATTATAAAACATAATCTATCTTTTAGGTACAAAATAATATTTATTGAATATTTATTACCATTGTTTCTTGAATTTGAATTGAAATAATTTGATTCTATACTTGAGCATATAAGATTCATTGAATTTGTGAAGAATGAATAATAGAAGGATGCAAGATCAATATTGCATTTACCCTATTTCAAAAGTACCTCTAAAGTTTAGTTTTAGCCAGTATTATTTCAAATCACGGACATTTTTATAGCCTTTCTTCGAGTTAGTTTCCAATTTGGTACCTTCCTTCAATCTTATTTTTTCATTAGAAGCCTTACTCTTATTTTTACCATATTTGGTATTGAATTCACCCATATCCAAGTCATATGCAGATGATGCGGGTTCTTCATCATAATAATATTGCTGTTTAATTTCCTCTTTCGTAATATCTAACCATAAATCTTTTCCGTCATATACATCAGCCAAGAATTTAGGAATCCAAAATCTCTTCTTTTTCACCAAACCTTCTTCAACCATAATATGATTTTGAGATATTTTTTCTATTTTTCCAAGTTTTTCACCGTCTACAGATTTTACGTTTTTATCCTCGATTTCCTCCCATAATATTGTTGGACCAGAAGTACCTTCTTCGTTCTCCATAATATCATATTTGATCAACATGCAATATAAAGAATATATTGATTTGTTTCCACCGTATTGATTTTATTGATAAACTAATAAATTATATGTTGTATAATTTACTATTGAGAAAATTGACAGTTGGTCTTTCGTGGGATAAAGCAAAAGGTAAAAAAGCCAAATCTATAGATAGGAAGGAAATTGGAAAGGTAAAAGAAATCTCTGATGATTATATTGAAATAAAAAAGGGAATTGTAGATACTGATTATTTTTTCGTTCCTAAATATTTTGTTGAAGGATATGAAGAGGATGATATTATCATCTCGTTAACTGAAGATGAAATAAAAAATAATTTTTTCGATAAAACTAATCCTTCAGAGGATATGTTGGATGATGATAATTATAAGAAAAGGAAAGAATTGTTGAAGAATAAATATCCTAATTTTGAAAATGTTATTCCTCAATACTCTGCTGTTGGGTCTGAAAATGATCAAGCCTCACTTTCAAAGGAGGAAGGAGTTCAACTGAGCTGGGATAAGGTAATGGGCAAAGAAGTTAAATCATCGGACAAAAAAGAAATAGGAAAGGTAAAAAGTGTAGGCCAGCATTTTGTTGAAGTCGAAGATGGCGTAATTAGCAAAAAGCATTATTTCATTCCAAAAAAATATATACATGGGTATGATGGCGATACAATATATTCTTCGCTGGAAAATGAGCAGATAACGCAAAAATATCTCAGAGATGCACCTCCTCTTGATTCGGAATTACAAGAATTCGAAAAGGGAGAAGATTATGAGTTAATTCCTTTTATGGCAAAGGAACCTGGGATTGAGATAAAAACACAAAGAATGGCTGATGAATTAAAAATCCCTTGGGAAGAAATAATTCACAAACATGTCCGAACAACTGATAATATAGATATTGGAGATGTAGATAAAGTTGGGAACGAATTTATTGTAGTTAGAGAAGGATTTGCGAATATCCATTTATACTATATCCCGAAGAAACATATTATTAAATATGATGGTAGCTCTTTGTGGTTAAATCTTTCATCTACTCTTGCATCCTCTAAGTTCGAAAGAAAGAATGAACCGTCCCCAGAAGAGATGGAAATGCTCCTTAATGAATAAATAATATAAAAGAAAAAGATTATTTTTTATTCGTTAGCAATTTTCACCTTTGTTTTTTCTACTTCTCTTATCTTGTCAGAGTAAGGGTAAGAAAGATTTCAAATTTGCTGATTATTTAATAAACTCACTGCAACTTTTGCTTTGTAATTATATTTCCCGTAAAAAAATTGATCTCAATTTTATTTTATATAGAATTATACCAAGAACAATTGAATACTATCTAAAATAGTAAATTAAAAATGGACATCATTTATACTAACAAATATACTCAATTGTATTTGTTTAACAATTAATATAATATGCTATTTAAATTTTCATCTGTTTGCAGTTATACACATTTGTCAACACTATACTAATCACTCACTTTCAATGAAAAGGTAAAGGCCTTAAAATATGTAATATTAAGTTCTTTACCCTCTATGATTAAATAGTATGTAATACAATTTGACAGTGAATTTAAATGGTACAACATACCAAATTCTCTTCTTATGATGGAAAGACTTC
>JAATVK010000099.1 GCA_014523485.1 Nitrososphaerales archaeon TH5894 | reverse complement strand
GGTCAAGTTTCTAAGACTATTGCCAAAATAATTAAGAAACAATTTGAAGATAAGAATACAAGTTTTTATCCTTGGTTTCATCAAAGAATAAATCTATGGAAAGAAGATAATGATTTACATATATGTAGATACGACCTATCATATTAAATGATACATTTACTTTTGGATCTCCTTATCTTTACTGATAATAGTATAAGAACTTCAGAAAAATTTTATTCTATTTCTTTTTACTCGAAATTATTCCTAAATTTTATTTATTCAATTCAATAATATAGTTAATAATTAATTTCGAGTAGTATAGATAAATTAATTAATGCGAAAAATGATAAAATAAAGAGGTCCTCTTTTGTCAAATGGTAATAATGGCGAGAATCTATCCATAAGAGATTTAGTTACTAGCCAAAATAAGAGTTTTAACTGTATAATTGTCCTGTGTATAGATAGGGATGATGACATTGGATCTAAAGGAGGAATTGATACTCCAGTTATTGGGAGGGATTCTTGCATCAACGCTGGTGTTCGTTTAGCAATTGAAGATCCTGAAGATTCTGATGCAAACGCCATATTTGCAGCTGTAAAGACTTATGAAGATCTTTTGAATAGAGGTTATAATGCAGAAGTTGCACTCGTTTCTGGAAAATACAATAGAGGGATTGAAGGCGACGAAAAAATCGGTTACGAAATAAAGTATATTGTAGATAAATTCAAAGCTGATGCTTCTGTAATTGTTTCTGACGGTGAAGATGATGAGACAGTTGTTCCAGTAATTCAATCTATGGTACCAATCATCTCTGTACAACGGATCGTGATTAAACATAGTAGAAGTGTAGAATATTCTTATGCAATTTTTGCTAAATATATCAAAATGTTGGTCTATGATCCTAGATATTCAAAATTCTTTCTTGGAGTTCCAGGTGCATTATTGGTAGCAAGTGGAATATCTACTATTTTTGGATTGACAAAGGAAGCCATTGCCTTAGTCCTAAGTATTTTGGGTTGTGCGTTTATCATACGGGCATTTGATATTGATAAATCAATCAGTGCACTTGGAAAGCCAACTCCTACTAGTTTTATAAGGATTTTTTCTTTAGTTTCAGGAGTATTAATAATGGTAGTGTCTATAGTGAATGGACTTTCACATATACCAGAGGGAATTATTACGGAAGATATGACAAATTTTAAAATAGTTACGAATAAAGAGATAGTTGGAAGTTTCCTTAGAGGTACTATTTTGCTATTGTGGATTGGTATTGGAACCATATTATCTGGTACATTATTAAGTAATTGGTTTAGGGGAAGCATCAAAACTATGTCCGATATTTTAAGACTGGTTATATTGATTTTATTATACTACCCAATCTTACAATTTACCTCGGTACTGACTGAAGGTGCAAGTCCTTTTAATCTTATTTCATCATTACTAATTGGATTAGCTATCACCTTGGTTGCAGCCACATTTCTATATCAATACTATAGAAATAGAAAAGGTGGGGAATCCCTTAAGAATTAGTATCCAGGGAAACAAAATAAATAAGTATTAAACACTTTATGATTTAAAGAAAAATATTAAATGAAAATCATAAATTTTTCTAGTCAAGCTTTGTTTGATTTACTATTTAAATTATCTGGTATATATAAAATTTATGAAAGATGGTTGGAGTCTCAAGTATCAAGAGATCCCTTACCAAATCATATCGCTATTATTTTAGATGGAAATAGAAGATGGGCTAAATACCATTTTTTTGGAATTGACAAAGCGCACTTCATAGGTGCCGAGAAAGCAGAAGAATTGTTAAACTGGATATATGATTTAGAAATAAAAATTACTACTGTGTATGTACTTTCGAATGAAAACCTCGAAAGGGAAAATGAGGAATTAACTAACATTTATAATTTATTAAATAAAAAATTAACAAAACTTAGAGATGATAACAGAATTCATAAAAGAAAGATGAAAATTAAGGCTATAGGTAATGTAGAATTATTACCTAAAAAATTACAACAAATACTAAAAATCTTAGAAGAAGAAACTTCCTCATATAATTCAATGTTTTTAAATATAGCTGTGGCATATGGTGGACAACAAGAGTTAGTAGATGCTATAAAAAAAATCGCAGCTTTGGTTAGTGCTGGCAAATTAAAAGTTAATGATATTAATAAAAAGATCATTGAATCATGTCTCTATACATCTCATCTTCCACAATCGGACCCGGACCTAATTCTTCGAACTTCTGGTGAAAAAAGATTAAGTGGTTTTTTACTTTGGCAAAGTGCTTATAGCGAATTGGTATTTATGGATGTTTTTTGGCCAGAGTTCAGGAAAATTGATTTTATGCGTGCTATAAGGACTTACCAGAATCGTATCAGGAGATTTGGAAAATAAACTATTAACTAAAAATAACCCATTAATTCTCTCTTTATCAAATGCATGAACATGGGTTTTATGATCCTCATTTGAAAAAATGGTATTGTAACTATTTTATGGATGAGGAGGAATGGTTGGATATACATGATTACTTACCGATACAATTCATAGAGCATTCGTCAGATAATGAATCTTCAGATAATAGTATTAAATAACTTGAAGTTTTGATGGTGATTTTTTGAGAACCGAATTTTCTTGTGGAGCATTATTGTATTGTATCGATAATCAACAAATAATATTTCTTCTATTACATTATTTCTCTGGACATTGGGATTTTCCAAAAGGAAATAAAGAAAGGGGAGAAAATTATATAGAAACTATAAGAAGGGAAATTAAAGAAGAGACAGGTATTAGCGACCTTAATTTTATCGATGGTTTTGTGAAAGAAATTTCCTATAAATACCTACGTCATAATCAGTTGATCTCCAAAAAAGTAGTCTATTTTTTAGCAAGAACCAATTCCAAAGATGTTGTGTTGTCATCCGAGCATACAGATTTCGTATGGGACCACTATGAAAGCGCTTTAAAAAGACTTACTTATAAAAAATCTAAAGAAATCCTCACTGAAGGTTATAAATTTTTAAAAAAATTATAATTCATATTTTTGTAAATCTAAAAATCTAATGTTAGAATAAGAAATATTTATTTTAGATTAAGGAGAAAGTCTTCTATTGTTTTTAAATTCTAAATATTATACTATATTTAATACAGACCTTCAACTTTCGAACCTAGAAACTAAAATATTTCTTCTTATAATAAACCAAGGTATGTTGAAGATTGACCAGATATCATTAGAGTTGAATTTAGATAAATCCCAGTGTAGAGAAATTATAGAATCATTAATTAAAAAAAATATGATAATTGAATATTCGAAAAATTTATTTGAATCCTACCATCCTAGATTTGCTATAATAAATAGATATAAGAGATTGTGTTTAGAAAAGAATATTCCCTGGAAAAAAAATACCGTTATTGATAATCTTGCAGTCATACTAGAACAACCATTTGAGGCTGCAAGAACTAAATAAGGAGAAATAAAAATATAATTTTCTATGAGTGAAAATCAGTCTAAAACAGATGACAAGATAGTTTATTTTGGTGTAATTAATATAAATGAGAAGGGTAAAACTATAGGCGCAATAGATGTCTGGAGGAGCGTCATCACTAAGGAACTTTTCTGTGAAGAAAAAAGATTAGGAATATTAGATATAGCAGAATATATAGGTATGCCAAAAATAGAAAAAGGAAACAAATGGGCAGTTGCCATAAATAGAAATCGTATTGGTAAAGATAGATGGAAACTAATTAAAATTTTAGAAGAAGGAACTTTCAAATTCTATGATACCGATGATGAGACAATTATTAATACAAATGTAAAAAATTACCAAATAATCGATAATGATTGGTGGAATTTTCTTGTTGAAAGTAACATAAATCGGAGTATCGAAATTACAAAAGAGTTATAAGCCATGTATAGATTGGGAGATAACGACGAACTTAAAGTAGATGTCTTTATAAATAATTCGTCTGGAGGAGAAGTTGCAAGTAAATTGACAGGTTATTTTGTTGTTAAAAATAAAAGTTTCAGATTCTCTGCTATTGCATTTGGGAGAATTGGAGGACATAATATCAGCATAAAATTATCGACTTCATCAATTAACAAATTAACAAAAATGGAAATTGATCCAGAAAAACTGCAATTGACTATACAAAGAAAGTTAATTGAAGGAGATGTCAATCTTCCTCAAAATATGAAATTACCTAAATAAATGATATGTTATTTATAATTAATAAAAAAATAAAATCAACGAGTTATTATACTAATGCATTTTCTAACGAGTTAGAACAATTACATAAATTTCTGTCTTCTTTTATTTTGGGTATAATTGTTAGTAACAATTTTTTAGTTTTATCAACATTTTTATTTAATGTTTCAATTATTTCCTTTGAATTTACAGTGATTTCAGCCCAAACATCATAATCAGTTACTGTAGAAATGGACACATAACACATCTTCATTTCTTTAGCTAATATGCATTCGGGAATTAAGGTCATTCCTATTATATCAGCTTTAAGTAATGTTCTATAGTAATTAGATTCAGCTTTAGTAGAAAATCTTGGACCTTCTATACAAATATAGGTTCCTAATGGATGAAACTTAAAACCTAAATATTTTAAATCTGTTATAATAGTTTCTCTCAAATTAGGACAAAATGGATCAGATTGAGAAATATGGCAAACTACTGGACCATCATAAAATGTATATTCTCTTTTTTTTGTGAAATCTATATACTGATCAGGTAATACTAGATCCCCTGGTCCATATTGTGATTTCAGACTTCCTACAGCCGATGGTGCGAGTATTACTTTAACACCAAGTTCATTGAGAGCCCAAATATTTGCTCGGTAGTTAACTTTGTGAGGAGGATGTCTATGATTTTTTCCATGACGAGGAATGAATGCTATTTTTTTCTCTTGATATGTACAAATTGTTATTCTATCAGATGTCTCTCCATACGGAGTATTAATTTTAATTTCATCTATGACGTTAAAAATATTAGAGTCATAAATACCTGTTCCACCAATAATGCCTATAGTTGAACTATATTTTAAATTTTTAATCATAATATTTCACCAATGAACGAACCTCGTAACCTTTATTTCTTAAAATTTCTGCTCCTTTTAGATATACCAATTCTATAATCACTGCAAAACCAAAAACTTTTGCTCCCATCTCCTCAATTAATTCAGCAGTTGCATTGGCAGTGCCACCTGTAGCAATTAGGTCATCAGCAATTAAAATATTTTGACCTTTTTTTATTGCCTCCTCTTGTATTTCAATTATTGAACTACCATATTCAATATTATACTTTTTTTTCATTGTTTTACCGGGAAGCTTACCAACCTTTCTTACAAGTATAATTCCCTTGTTAAAATTTTTCGCTAATAAGGCTGCTACAGTAAATCCTCTAGACTCAATACCTGCTATATAATCAATTTTTGACAATTCCTCTTGATGAATTAACTGTTTAGCAATTGCTTGTATTGCAGCAGCATTCCTGAACAATGGATTTACATCTCTGAAAATAACTCCTTTTTTAGGAAAATCATTAAAGTTTGTAATTAAAGATTTCCAATTTATCTGATGGTCCTGCAACATCAGAGAACCGATCTTAGCATATAAAAAACTTCCTCTTATCATAAAAATTTTATATAAACTTTTAGTTATTCGTCAGTACGGCCTTAATTTTTCTTATCATTTTATCCTACTCAACAAATGTTAGTGATTCAAGGGCACATTTATGTAATTTCAATTATATTCTATTTTTGAATGTTAAAATTTTTTGTAAAATATTTTCGTCAGGGGAGGATCTATTGAGAGTTCTATATCTTGAAATAAAAATTGGGTGTAATTAACAATAACCTAAAGTTAGTACATGATTACGATATTCTTTATTTCCATAAGGTAAATTCTATTTTTGCGGATTTAATATAAGCATTATTTCTATTTAAAGCGTCTAAGATGCTATGTTGTAAATTCGCTTCTATAAAAATTGTATTTGTAAGCGTACTATTACTCAAATCTGAATTTTGTAAATTTGCCCACATGAAATTCGATCTATTCATTTTACAATTTCTTAATGTACATTCATTCATCTCGGCATACATGAATAAGGTATCTGTGAGATCACAATTGTCAAAATTAGAATTATTAAGTTCAGCTTGGACTAAGTTGGTTTTTTTTAAAATACAATTAGAAAAATTCGTATTATTGCAAATGGCTCCATTCAGAAAAGCAGAGGAAAGATTTTTTCCAGAAAAATCTTGGTTGTTTAAATCGAGTTTAAAGGTGAGATTTTCCATTCGAAATCTATTAAATTCATTTATTTTTTCAGTATTAAGAAGTTCAATTCCTTTTCTATTTAAATTACTCATTGAATAAAAAGTAAACTCTGGATATATCAATATTACATATCAAGACTTGGGGATTTTTTCTAACTTATTATTAAGTAATGATTACTCACTTATGGAATAGATAACATTTTTAGTAGGAACTCATAAATAAAATAGGCGTGAACCTTTCCAAAACTACTAAAATACCGCCGAGGATAATGGTTGTTGATGATGAAAGAGATATTTTATCTATTGTAAAAAGGGGGCTTGAATCTAAGAACCGGTTTCAAGTAGAAACGTTCATTGATGCAGAATCAGCTTTGGAATCTCTGAAGGATAATTCAGATGAATATTATGATTTAGTCCTTACAGATATTAGAATGCCTAAGATTAATGGATTTGAATTATATAGACGAATAAAGGAAAGTAATCCAAATATGAAAATAGTATTTATAACTGCCTTTGAAATAAATAAGGATGAATTCAGTAAGGTTATCCCTTCGGTGGATGTTATAGACTTTATAAGTAAGCCTGTTAGTATGTCTACCTTAATTACCAAATTAAATTCGATTTTAAATCATAATAATTGAGTTTTTAGTATTTATAAAAATTAACTATATTAATCTTGGATTAATCAATTCCAACTATGGGTAATGCCTTCTTCTGAGGAAAATTAAAACTATTATCATCTACCTCTTCTTTTGTAACTTTTTCAAATTCTAATGTTACTTCGACGGGAATTGAAAACTTTAAACTAATCTCATTTGCTAATTGACCGATATTATAAGGATCGTTAATTTCTTTTGACCCCTCGAGAAAGACTCTTGATTGCCTACGTAAAATTTTCCCATTAAATTTTGATATTAGATAATTTATTAGCTCTTGAATTATTTTTTCTGGGATCTCATTATAATAAAAACAAATTCCATGGACAGGTTCTTTATCGAAAGGAGTTCCATATTTGTACCAGAAAATCCCAAAGTGTTCATAATCTCCATATAAGCACTTAATCTCCCAATGATTGACCTTATCAAGAGGGTATTTTGCATTTAAAATTTCAGTTATAGTTAGATGCCAATATCTTATACGCATAACTGTATTACTTTTGAAAGATTAATATGAAGTTTAAGATTATAAATGCAAGACCAAATTTACCGTGACAAGTAATTACAATATAAATTATGATAGATTAGAGTTAATAGGAGAAATGGAAAAGGAATTTAAAAATAAAAATATTCAGTTTTTTAGTAATTTATCATTCCATCACGATCCTGTTATTCGGACTAGGGCTATTTGTATTATAGCTGAGTTTGGGGGCGAGCATGCAGTTGGTACTATAAGTAAAGCATTAAAGGAAGATGTTGATGAGTTAGTTAGACATGAAGCTGCTTTTTCCCTAGGACAGTTAGGTTTTACGAGTGCGATAAAGGCGTTGTCTGATGCAGTAGAGAAAGATCCAAGTATTTTTGTTAGACACGAAGCTGCTGTTGCGTTGGGAGTAATAGGATCTGAGGATGGTCGGTCTGTATTGATATCTGCATTAAAGGATCCAAGTGAAGAAGTCAAAAAGTCAGCTATTGTTGCTTTATCAAACTTAGATTATATATTTAACTTCAAAAAAAAAAACAAATTCACTAGAATGACTGGAGGATAACCACTATGCAATCATGTTATAATATCCTTTAATCTATTTAATTTAATTGCTTCTTTAATTTCTCTGTTTATTCGTCTTCCCATACTCATAGGTTCATTATATAAAAGATCTGAATATGGCGATCCATTGATAAAGAGGTTAGTACCGGCGACGATTCTCGCAGAAAATTCGAATATAGTAAATTTACCGTTTTTGTCATAAACTCCTTCTAAACAGAAAGGACCAGGGATCCCGGGAGGAACTAATTTTTTTGTTTTTTCAGCAAAATTTTCAGCCATTGAAAATACTTCATGTAAGAGTGACTCCCGAAGTACCAAAGGGAAATTACCAATAACGTTGTACGAGGGCTCGAGATTAAGTTTCATTTGAACATGAGAGGGTATTCTTCCTATGCCATCAATGTCACTTTCATACCTTCTATCAATACCTAATAATTCAACTTGGTCTGTTAAAGGAGAATAAAAAAACTGTAAAAATATAGGTACACCCAATACATATTCCTGAATATATAACTCTTTTTCAGAGTTTATTACTTTTTGATCAATTAACTTTTTACATCTGTCATCAAAACTTTGTTCGTTCCAAGCCAGAAAATAACCTTTACCACCTGCAGCACCATGTAACTTAACTATACATAAATTTTTAATTTCATTTTTTCTCTTAATTTGTGGGGGTATATTAAAATGTGATTCATGCATCAATTTTTGTTTTAATACTCTATCAGATTCCCATCTTAAAATCCATTTGTTACCAAATATTGGTATATTGATTTTTTCTAACTCGTCAAATTTTAGATTTGATATTAATGTTCCATGTGGGATTAGAATTATTTTCTTATCTATTAATTCATTTAGAATACCTTTGCATAATAAATCTCTGAAAGTATCTATAAAAAATAATTCATCAATGAAATTAAATCTTTTATATAGACTTGCCCTTTTTTTTTCGCATATTAATAATGTCTTGAAACCTTCATCTTTGGCACCTTTTAAAACTTGTAATGAACAATGAGACCCAAGTGTGCTAATAACCGGATTTTTTATATCTAATAGATTTGACAATATTTTCAAATGTTAATTAGGGTGATAAATTATTTATGCTCTAGTCTCAATTTTTAATCTCTACTATACAATTTTAAAAAAAAACAAATATTGCCTTATATTTTAGAAATTTATGCCAAGTAAAAAAAAATTAGAAAAAATTAATATTGACAAAGATGTATTATTAGATGATAATATTTCACGCTTCATATCAGGCCTAGATTTGAAAATTCGTTCTGGCGAATTTAAAATCGCAATATATGGCTTGGGTCATGTTGGGGCTCCTCTTGCTGCGGCCTGGTTGCGTTCAGGTGCCTACGTAATAGGAGTTGACAAGTCTAAGGATATTTTAGGATATGCAAGAGAAGGAAAAACTCATATCCCTGAACCTGGTGTTAATGAAGCCTTTAAAAAGGGTATTAACAATAAGAAATTCTCTCTTTATGATGATTTAGTTGAAGCATCTAAGGATTCTTTTCTTAAGATGATATGCGTTCCTGTTCTAGCTGCTGATGGTACTGCTGATTTGTCCGCGGTCAAGAATGTAGCAGTAGCCATAGGAAAAGGATTAAAGAAAAATGATGTGGTAGCTTTAAATCCAAGTGTCCCTCCTGGAACAACTGAAGATGTTGTTATTCCTATACTACAAAAACAAAGTGGTTTTACAGTAGAAGATGATTTTTTTGTAGTATATAATCCTGAACGCATTTATGAAGGAAGAGCAATAGAAGATATCGAACAAAGATATCCAGGAGTTGTGGCAGGATATGGAAAAAGAAGTTTAGAAATTAGTAAAAAAATCTTTTCTTTTATTTATCAAAAAGGTATAATATCCATGAGTAATATCAAATCAGCAGAAACTGAAAAACTATTCGAAGGTGTATATAGAGATGTAAATATTGCATTAGCAAATGAATTAGCTATATTTTCTGAACGTCTAGGGATCAATTTTTGGGAAGTACGTAATGCTGCAAATTCTCAGCCTTTTTGTCATATTCACAAGCCAGGAATTGGAGTAGGTGGGGCTTGTATTCCAGTGTACCCTCAATTTATTTTAAAAACTGCCAAAGGTCTTGCACTAGACTGTAAAATAACTAGATTGGGAAGATTACTTAATAATTCCATGCCTAAATATTGTGTAAGACAAGCACTAAGATTGGTAAAGCCCAAAAAGTACAAAGACTTGAAAATAACATTATTAGGTCTAGCATTTAGAGGGGGTGTATCCGATACCAGATTATCTCCCACATATGACGTTATGAAAGAATTACAGAAACTAAAAGTTAAAAAAATTATAGTTCATGATCCTCTTGTTAAAAATGATGGTCTTTTCTCTAAGTATAAAAATACTTTTTTAGTTAATGATCTTGATGTCGCATTAAAGGGAGCTGATTTGATTATAATTATGGCTGATCATGAGGAATATAAAAAACTAAGCAATAATAGTATAGGAACAAGCGTGTTATATGATGGAAGAGGTATTATTACGGAAGATAAACTTACTGGAGTAAATCATGCCATGATAGGTAATATAAATTAGATTTCAGATTCAATACATTTCTAATTCAATAAATATATTATATTATAATATTCTAAAACTATTGAATAAAGTGAATAAATCACGTATTAGGCTTCTTACTGTTGAGTGGAAAAATAATTCACTTGTTTTGATTGACCAGACGAAACTACCAGCAAAACTAACTTACGTAAGGTGTAGGAGTTATATCGACGTTGCAGATGCTATTAAAAAACTTGTTGTTAGAGGCGCTCCTGCAATTGGAGTTACGGCTGCCTTTGGATTAGCTTTGGCAGCGATTAAAAGTAAAACAACTAATTTGAAAATTTTTTTTCAAGAACTTACTAAGGCTTACGAAATACTACGATCAACACGTCCTACTGCTATTAATCTTCAATGGGCTCTCGATAGAATCATGCAAAAAATAACGAATCTCAATGATATAGCCTTAATAAAAAAAGTTATTCTTGACGAAGCTATTCTAATGGCTAACGAGGACATAGCTACCAACAAATCGATGGGGATAAAAGGTGCTTATTTATTTTCAGATGGTGATACTATCATGACTCATTGTAATGCTGGTTCATTAGCCACAGTTGGTTATGGAACTGCATTAGGAGTGATAAGAGCTGTCAAGGAATCAGGTAAAAAAATTAGTGTTATTGCCACTGAAACCAGACCAGTGATGCAAGGGTCTAGATTAACTGCTTTTGAGCTTAAACATGAAAATATAGATGTAAATCTAATTCCGGATACTGCTGTTGGACACATAATGGCTCGAGGGATTGTTAAACATGTCGTAGTAGGAGCAGACAGAATACTACGTACCGGACATGTATTTAACAAAATTGGTACTTACCAATTAGCAGTATTAGCAAAAACACATAATATTCCATTTTATGTAGTTGCTCCTTCATCTACCTTCGACTTGAAGAACAATCCCAACGATATAGTTATTGAAGAACGTTCAAAGGATGAAGTTATTAGAATAGGAAAAAAAATACTCGCTCCTAAAAACATAGGTGTTATTAATCCCGCATTCGATATGACTCCACCTCATCTAATTACAAAAATAATAACTGAGAAAGGAATTGTTTCACCTCCATACACGAAAAGCATTAAAAAATTAATAAAGTAATTTTTACTTTAGTCCTTATAATGGAATAATGTTTATTATTTAATAACATTTTTATCATCTTTTTGCTTAGGTTTTAATATAGAATGTCAAACGAATCAATTACTAAGGATCAAGTTTATCTTCAGTTAAAAAAGTGTATGGATCCTGAAATTCCGGTAAATGTCGTTGATCTAGGACTTATTTATGGAATAGAAATTAAGGAAGAGAAAGACGTTAATATTAAAATGACAATGACAACCCGAGGATGTCCTTTACATAATACCATGGTTAGTGATGTAAAAAAATATGTCAGTAAAATCAATGGTATTGGTACAGTTAACGTTGAAATTGTTTGGGATCCTCCTTGGACTATTGATAAAATGGATCCCAAAGCTAGAGAATCGTTAGGATTCGGAAAACCCAAGTTACGTTTTCAGATAGATTATGAGAAAGCCCTCCCAAAAAAAATAGGCTCTCTCATGAAATCAGAAGATGGTTCTTTAATTTTACTGAATAAAGATGAAAAAAGTTTTATGGTCAATGATGCAATAATTCAATTTTGGGAATCTTGTGATGGAACAAAAACTATAAATCAGCTTACAGATTATTTTTCTGAAAAATTAGGAATTCCTCGACAACAAGTAGAACACGAAATAGTTCAACTTTTAGAACAATTATTTGATTCTCAACTCATTGAAGTCTAAAAATTTTATACTAGGTAAAAGATCCCATTTCTATTTTGTCCATTTATGTCTCAATCTGATATGATTTGCTAAACAATTTTTCGAGCAAAATGTATGGATACAATCTTCTTGTAGGCACGGAATAGGTTCCAATTCATTAAATATTCTATTACAATAGACACAAATGGATTCTAATTGAGGGAACTTTTTAGACATTAGCAAATGTGAACAATTTCGTTTTTCTTTAAACCAAATTATTTCCAAAGCTAATTTTTCTGCATAGGTTCTTATAATATCATAGGCCTCATAGTACCCTTGAGCATAAAACTGACGAATTACTACTCTTGGAACTACACTTCTTGTATTATTAGGGTTCTTAAATGATACTAGCCATTTTTCAGAAGGTAAAACTTCCTTTCCTAGGTTATTAGCAGATTTATTTTTTATTCTTTTTTTCGTTTTCATCGAAGATAAATTATTATGGCGTTCTATTTTTTTCAAAAAAACTTTTAAGATCTTTGATTTCTATACGTCTTTGCTCCATGGTATCTCTATCTCTAATCGTTACGGTCCTATCATTAGGTGTATCATAATCAACTGTTATTGCAAATGGAACCCCAATTTCTTCTAATCTTCGATATCTTCTGCCGATAGATCCAGATCCATCATAATAGATATCAAAATCTTTTTTCAGGTTATAGTAAATATTTTTTGCGATTTCTTCTAATTCTGGTTTTTTTACTAATGGAAGAATTGCAGCCAAAACTGGTGCAAGATATGGTTTTAACTTTAAGACAACTCTATTATTTTCATAGTCTTCTTTAAAGGATTGCTCTAAAATTGAATATATACTTCTATCTATTCCTAACGAGAGCTCGAATACATGAGGTAAAACTTTTTCATTTGTTACAGGATCCATTATTTCCATCTTTTCTTTGCTAATTTTGGAATGTTGAGATAAATCAAAATTAGATCTGTAATTGCACGCTACCAATTCTAACCAGCCTACACTTGTGTTGAACTCAAAATCGAAAGCAATTGTTGCATAAAAGGCTTTTTCTTGATCGGATAATTTTCTAAAACGAGTTTGATTCATATCTATCCCTGTTTTTTCATAAAATTCATTTAGAATTGATAAATAATAAGCGATTAATTTATTAGGAATAATCTTAGTATCTAATGCTTCTTTGGCTGTAAGTTTCTTAACTTTAGTACCTTCCATTATAGTTAAAGTAGTGTCTTGTATTTCATCAAATTTTGATATAGTGTCTAATTGATTTGGATTACAAAATATCTCGATTTCTGCCTGATAAAACTCTCTTAATCTTAACAGACTTTGCCGAGGAGCAACTTCATTTCTAAAACTTTTACCTACTTGGGCAATGGGAAATGGAAGTTTTCCTCTCATAATTTTAAAAATCCTATTAAAGTCTACAAATATTGATTGACATGTTTCAGGTCGCAAATAAGCTTCATCATTATTAGGGCCAATACCTACTTTAAACATCATATTGAACTGCTCAGACTTTTGAAATAATAAGCCACACTTAGGACATTTTAAATTATATTGATTCAATATCTTATCCATTTCGTTGTTGGACATTCTTTCAGGTACGTTAATTCCTGTTTTCTCAAGAATATATTTATCAGCACGTAAAATGGATTTACATTTACCACAAACGATTACTGGATCAGAAAAATTGTCAATATGTCCTGAAGCAACAAATACATTTTTAGCCATTATCTGTGCTCCATCAATCTCAACCATATCATCTCTTCTTACCAATTCTCTACGCCATAATTCAATAAATTTATTTTTAATATTGTTGCCATTAGGTCCGTATTCCCAAAATCCTGCTGGAGCGTTCGAGTAAATTTCTGAGCTAGGGAAATAAAACCCTCTTTCTAAAGAGAGTTTCGCAATTCTATCGTAACTAACCATAAATATTATCCATGATTATAAGGTTC
>JAATVK010000098.1 GCA_014523485.1 Nitrososphaerales archaeon TH5894 | reverse complement strand
TATATTTTTCTTGGTATATTCAGTTCAATTTTTTCATCTTCAATATAGTCTAATATAACTTTCATGTTTTCTTTATCTCCTCTAGTTTTATCATTTGGCGTTTCCATTATTATGGGAATATTTTGAAAATATTTATGTTTTAAAAATTCTATCAGTCCTTCTTTACCTATTGAACCTAGTCCAATATGTTCATGTCTATCTATGTTCTCATTGATTTTACCTTTAGAGTCGTTCAAATGCAAGACTTTTAAATTTTTAATATTTATGATATCATTAAAATTATCTATTGTTTCTATTACTTTGTTAGATGTTCTTAGATCGTATCCCGAAGCAAATGCATGGCAAGAATCAAAACAAACCCCAAATTTTTTGTTATTTAGTTCATCCAATATATCTTTAATTTCATCAAATTTACTACCTATGCTATTTTTTTGACCAGCACTATTTTCAATTAAAATATTTAAATTTAAATGCCTTCTATATAAAGAATTAAAATTGTCAAGAGCAAAATTGCATGCATTAACTATCTGTTTTATCCCATTTTTTTCCCCGAATCCAAGGTGGCTACCTAAGTGCAGGATTAGATAAGAAATATCTAATAGATAACATCTAATAATCTCTTCTGAGAGAACTTTTTTGGATTTATAATATGATTCGCTCTCTGGCGCGGCAAAATTAGGTAAATATGGCATATGAACAACAACATTTTTTTTATCGATATAACTATTTTCTAACTTACTTTTAAATTCGTCAACATCTTTCCTTTCCAAATGCTTGGGTATCCAACCACGGGGATTTCGAGTAAATATTTGAAAAGCAGTACAGCCAATCTCTTCTGCATTTTTTATTGAGTTGCTTAGTGAGCCTGTAATAGATACATGGAAACCTATTTTCAATTTTGATATCTAAATTTTTTTGTTTAGACTTCGATAATATCTTTACGAAGTAGTTTTATTTTGGTAATGAATAATAGTAATAGTATTGAGTATCATTTTAGGCAAAGATGACCTTGCAAAATATCCTTTTTTAGAGGAGGCTGGAACCTATGTTCGAGAAAGTCATTTTGATTTAGATGATTTTAACCGATCAGAATTTCTGCATATCATTGAAAGAGCTTCTAAAAGGATTGAATTTGCTTTGATACAAGGAAAGGTCTTTATGGATCTTGAAAAATATGATATAGAACTATTTACCTTTCTCGTTTCTCTTATTATGATGAAATATATATATGAAGATTCAGCAATCAAAAAATTTTCACTATTTGAAGCTATTAGGGTCGAGAGGTTTTTAATATCTGATCTATTAAAAGAGAAAGATCTAAGGAAAAAAAATCTTCTTATTTCTAGGATTTTCAGAGAACTTTTTCAGTTAGATGTAGATTTAGATACTAAAAAAAATAACTTATTTAAAATGAATATTTCTAATTATTTAGATAGAGCTACCCAATTTAATGAAATCGAATGGAAATTAATCAATAGAGCTGTTGATAATGGTTATGTATACTTAGATGTAGATGAAACAGTCAGATTGATAAGATATGAAATTTACAAATTGATGTATAATAAAATTAAAAATATGAATATTACTAAAATACCAGAACAAATTAGATTTCACGCTACTTTGATTAAAAATAAATTAATTCCTACCATTAAATATACAAAAAATACAACTGATCTTCCTCCTTGTATAAAAAAAGCGTTGGAATTCCTAAATAAAAGTGAAAACTTACCTCATTCTGCAAGATTTATGTTAGCTACTTATATGCTTTCATTAGGTAAGAGTATCGATGAAGTAGTTTCACTATTTCAAAACGCTCCAGATTTTAATGAAAAAATTACAAGGTATCAAGTTGAACATTTAGCAGGTAAAAAAGGTAGTCAAACAAAATACTCTGTCCCTGCATGTTCTAAACTGGTAAATGAAAATCTTTGCTACGCAACTATCGATTGTAAAGGAATCACTAATCCTATACAATTTGGTAGAAATAGAAAATGAAAAAAGAAATTAATACAAAAAATAAAGATTTTTTAACTACACTTTTCAAAGAATATTATTTTAAAAACCTTGGGCTTCTTAACCCTCCAATTCAAATGCCTAATCGTGAGTTTGGTTTTATGACATTTGATGGCAAAGTAATTAGGCATTTATCGTTTTCAAAACTCGGAAGTTTAAAAGCATATATCATCCAGAATGTTCCTTCCGATATATTTTGCTCAAATGCGTATTACCAGTTTCCTACTTTTCCTATTAATGAGAAAGGATGGAAAGGCGCGGATATGATATTTGATATCGATCTTAACGATTTGTTATTATCATGTCAAAAGGAGCATACTTTTTATATTTGTTCTAATTGTAATGTTGTGTCTAGAGATTACATCAACCAATGTTATAAATGTCATAATACTACCATTCTCAAAAATACGATTCCATGTTTTAGATGTATAACTTCCTTAAAAAAGGAAACTAAGAATTTAATAGAATTTTTAAAAAAAGATTTTGGAATACAGGAAAAAAATTTAGAGGTATCTTTTTCCGGCAATACTGGATTTCATGTTGTAGTCTGCCAGGATAATTATATGTTATTGGATTCTAAATCCCGTTCTGACGTGGCAGGATATTTAATGGGAAGGAATCTCACTCCAGAGAGTTTCGGAGTGAGGAATGATAAAGGTGGTTATAGGATTAAGATTCCATTAAGTGGATTTTCATATGGGTGGAGAAAAAGAATTGTTCAAAGGATGAAGATCCCAGTTTCGAGTGATCATTTAAATAAATTTATAAAAAAAATTGGGGGTTACCCCTCATTTAAGAATGAAATAGACAAAATTGCTTCTGAAATAGGGGTCAAAATCGACCCACAGGTAACGACTGATATACATAGAATTTTTAGAATGGTAGGATCATTAAATGGTAAAAGTGGGCTATCAAAGACTATATGTTATGATCTAGACAAATTTGATCCGATGACTGATTCTTGTTTTTTTGAAAATGATAAAAGTGTTGATATTTCCATTAATATACCATTAAAATTTCATATTAAAGGAAAAAAATATGTTTTGGATAAATCTATTTCGTCAGTTCCTGTTTCAGTTGCTGTTTTTTTGATATCTAAACGACTAGCGAATGTAGCGAATTATTCGAGTTAACGTATAAATTTTATACATAATCTTCTATAAATATGGAGTTATTAATTGTAAATAACACATCACCATTTGTAAACGATCTTAGTAGTATGATTAGGGATTTACGAATATCATTTAAATGTAAATTATATTCAGAAATTATAACTGAGGAATTATCATCATATAAAGCAGTCATATTATCAGGAAGGAGAAATTATAATAAAGCTACAAATATAAAAAATAATAAAATAATTGAATATTGTAATAGATATGATATTCCATTATTAGGAATTTGTTACGGTGCAGAGATGATCAATTTATTTTTTGGTGGTTCATTAATTAAAATGAAAAATACCATTCATGGATTAGTTAAGATTACATCTATTAATAATAATATTTTTTTACCTAATCAAACTTCAATCTATGCCTATCAAAGTCATAGATATGCCATCTTTAGATTATCTTCAGACCTAGAACTCTTATGTTCTTCATCACAGTCCAAACATGAAGTTTTTAAACATAAGAAAAGAAATATTTTCGGTGTGCAATTTCATCCTGAAAAAAGTGGAATTGAAGGCAAATCTATTTTCTATAAATTTCTTAAGGTTAGCAAATTAGTATAATGATATGATTAGCAAAAAATATAGTAATTGTTATTGGTAATTTTATTGATTTTAACTATTACTTTTCTAGGTACTTGTATAGTACCAATTCAGTTACAAAATTATTAAGAATCCCATTACCTAGGACTAAAGAAAATCAATTTAAATTTTTATCAACAATTTATGAATATCTTTATTTATAATATCTATATATTTAAAATTAGGGATGATGGTTACATAAAAACTGTCATCACACTTATATTTCAACTTAATGCTGAGATCTCAATTCCTTGTATATTCATATTAAGCGAAATATTGGAGTAATTTTATTATAACAATAAACCAAATATATTAAAAAAAGTACTGGTATAATTACAAGATAAAATAATATGATTAATCTAATAAGAATTTAAAATTGTTATATCTAATTTAATTACATATTGTTTATGTGATCTAATAATTTAAACATAATTTATAAAATTTTATAATTTCTTTTTAGGATCATTTATAGAAGAATTAAATTCCATTCTCTAGCAGTCTTTTCTCTTGTAGACTTCTAAATTCAAGGAAATGTTTGTTAATTTTTTTCATTTGATTATTTTTTTCCAATTTTTTATTATTGTACTTATTATTAAGAAAGCACTATATTTAGTCACATTCAAAATAAATATTCAAATCCAATTTGTATTGTTTTATCAATTCTTACACAATCAATATTTTATAATATAGTATATCCATACCGATATGATAATTGATTAATTTTCTTAAGAGGAAAAGGATAGGATAGTTTTTATTTGATATAAAATGATCATATTAGAATTGCAAGGTAATTCATCTCATGATTTGAATTTGCCATTAATCGAACAAAATACTTCTTCATTACCATTAGTAATTGCAGTCGTGATGAAATATTGGGGAGAAGATATTATCAATTTTGAAGGCGATAAAAATCACTATATCTCTCCTAATATTATAAATGGAATAGAAGTTGCTGAAAAAAATGACTTTGTTTCTTATTTTAGTAAGAGCACAATTAGAGATCTAAAAAAATGGATAGATCAAGGAATCCCTCCTATTGTTATTTTTCCAGGGTTGTATGATCTACCTCAACATGCCCTAATAATATCTGGTTATGATGATGCAGAAAAAAGGATATTAACATATATTCCTCAACCCGATACAACCGGTTCTATACCTGAATCTAAGTTCTCTTCAGAGTGGAACCAAGAAGATAATGTTGCTATTATACTAATACCTAAAGATATGAAAAATTTATTACCAAAAGATAAGTTACTGGTAACCCGGTCATATAGGCTATGTTTCGAAGCAGAAAGAGACTTTTCTTCTGGGAATCTAGTCTCTTCTATTAAAAAAGTTACTGAAGCCGTAGAAATTGATAAATCCAATGCCTTTGCATGGTCATTGTTGGGGAGTTGTTATAGCGAAACAAATAATATAGACTGCATAAGGTGCTTTACTCAAGCCATTAAATTAAATGCCACTTATTTTTTAGCATTTAGAGGTTTAGGTAATTTTTATTTAAAGACTAAGGATTATCAAAGTGCTGAGAAATATTATTCGAAAGCAATTGAACTTAATCCAAATAGATACGGTCCAATTTATAAAAATCGGGCTTTTTCTAGATTACAATTAAATAGAAATCAAGAAGCAAAACAAGATTTAATATTATATTTAGAAAAGACGCCAAATGCACAAGATAGAGAATATATCACCGAGGCATTGAAATCACTTAGTATTTAAAGATAAAACTTTTAAGGGCTAAAAATGTCTAGAGATACAAAGGATATCGCGATATTAGTTTTTCCTACACATTCTTCAATAATCAATGAAGTAAAACTTACAACAATGAAAAAATTAAAAGAAAATAATATTATTATATTTAAGATTATTCAGGAAAAGAATTTTTTTTCAATATATTTAAACAAACCTATTAAAGCATCTAATATTCTTTCTTCATTTGTAGGAATAAAAAAAATCGAGATAGCGTGTTCTTCTCAAAATAATATTAAGACAATTATAAATAAAATAATTAAAATAGGACAAAAAATAATTATTGACGAAAAGTTTTTTATAAGAGTATACTCAGAAAATTCTAATTTTTTACCACGAGATATTGAATTCCTTGCTACTGGTTTACTAATAGAAAAATTATCTAATAGATTATCAAGACCATCAACAAATGAGGAAACAGCAAGTAAAGTCATGAGGGTTTATATAGGAAATTTTAAATCGTATATAAGTTGGAAGTCCCTGGATGGAATACGAGGAAATTCTTTTGGCAAAATAAAAAGGAAAGCTTTCATAATTATATATAATGAAATTTCACTTTTTTCCTTGAAGAAAATAATACAAATGGGGTTCTTTCCGGATATATTAATTTTATATTGGGATTATATGGATTTAAAGAACATATTATTATCATTACATCAAATACTTGACCATATATCTATTCACAAATTTAAATTACAAGTATTAAAATTAAACTTATTAATTCCAGAAAATAATTATCTAAATACTGATATTTTAGTAAACTTATTAATAATCGATATTTGTTCTTATTTTAGTGATCTTATTGATGTTATTATTCCATTTAATTTGATTTTGCATCCTATTTGGTTAATTGAGTATTCAATAAATTTTTGTATAAAAAATGGTAAGATCCCATGGATGCCTATTCTATTTGAAGAGGATCTGAATTTTATCCATCTTCCTAAAAATTTTAATAATTATAATCTAATGGCAACTACTCTTACTAGAAAAAAATTTAATACTTATATAACACTTAGGAATAAAATTCGAATAAAATCAGATAATTTCCGAAAAAACGTAAAAGTATATTCTATAAAAAGAGGGTTATTAAATATACGACCTAATTATATCGATAACATTCTCAATTCCATTTAACTTATTGCAAAACTCCATTATTTTATTTGATCTTGATGAAAATTTATTATCATTTAATATTTTATTTATTGCTTCTATTATTGTTTCAGAAGTTAATTCATTAGTTTTTAACATTATTCCAATTCCAATTTTTGTTATTTTATAAGAATTACTAATTTGTTCTGCCTGATTTTCTATAGGAATAGAAATTATGGGTTTACCGAATTGGATAGCTTGTGATATTGTTGTATGTCCTCCTCGCAATACAAGGATATTGCTTAATATAAAAAGTTCATCCCTTATTGGACACCATTCATAATACCAACCATTATCTGATAGCTTGAATGGTTCGATTTTCCCATTTGGTTTTCCTTCAGATATTACGTACTGTATATTGTTTTTAAAATATTTTTGAGCTTCAAGAACTTTGCGCACGAAAGGTAGCCTAGTTTTGGCAGGACCACTAATATGAAAAAAAACAATTGGTTTGTCATTGGAAAAATTTAATGAGTTAGTAACTTTAATGATCTGTTGCTCAGAAATATTCTTTTTAGGAGCTATAAATCCTATATATTTTATTTTTTTTAAAACTGAAGTGGTATTCCAAATATTATTTTCTGAAATTGTATATGGAGGAGGTAAATCTGGAATAAGGATCTCATTAGCAAGTGACCATAATGATCCAATAAATTCCCCATTTACAGTTTCAAAGAACCTTCCTGCTTTAAATGAATGTAGTTTAGGCGATAGAAGTAATTTTATCTGATTGAGGAGAACTAAAGAAGGAATTCCTAATAATCTTGCTGAGATAAGAGAAGAAAGTCTTGAATCTGAAACTATTATATTAGGAGAAAATCTGTTCATGAGCTCTAATTCTTTAACAATTTGAATAGGAAAATTTTTAAACCAATTTGGAACATTTGAGATAGAATTTTTTAAGGAAAAACTTCCCTGAGAATTCCAAGAAAATTCTACAGGTGGTACTTGATTACATCTATACCCACACCTAGAAATATAATCTACAGCTTCACCAAAGGACGAAAATTTTACCTCTAGATTATTATTTTGGACATTTTCTGCAATATTTATCAATCGACTGGCATGACCTAATCCTACTCCGTAGGGAGTAAAATATACCTTTTTTAACATTCTTAAATGCTAAGAAAATATCCATCTAACAATAATATTTTCTAATAATATAGTGAAAAAAAACATGAAATAAATATAGTTTTTTAGAAACTCTCTGAATTATTGATGTCACTGTAAATAAGTCGCATTTCATCAAATGTTAATTTTTCTCCGCTAGACATCTTCTTTAACGCCTGTTCTTTCATAGAATTCCAAATTTGTACATTTTCCTTACTTTTTTTGGCTCTGTCTTTAGATGATTGAAATCCTGAATAATTCTTGTCATGACTATCCCTAGATCGTTTTTTTCCTCCAAACGAAGTTATCTTTGATTTCCTAAATTCTATCGCATTAATTTGTGTATTTACCATTTCTAATTTGGCAGCAGTTTCCCTAACATCTCTGATTATCTTTCGTCTTTCTTCATACAATTTTTCTCTAGTGTCTAATAAGATATCTAGTACTTTTTTTAATTCTCCAATTTTATTTCCAAATTCTGTTCTTTTGTCGAAAATTTCATTAATTTTTGACTTTAAATTTCCATATTGAGACGAAATTGTTCTGTACTGATCCTCTTTTTTATGCATGGCCTTCATTGTATGTAATTTAATAGCTATTTCTTTAGACCGTGCAACGAGTTTCCGTTCTTCATCTTTAGATAATTTTTTAGTTTGAATATCCCGTTCTAATTGTTCAAGGATTTTAGTCAATTGTTTGATATTTGTTCTCTCTCTAGTTGATTTGGTTCCTGATTTTTCATCTATAACCTTCATTTGACTCCTAGCTTTTAATACCAATTCTTTAAGTTCCATAAATCTGGGAAATTCCTCTTCCTTTACATCATTGACTTCTTTTAATTTTATTCTGAGTCCTTCTAGTGTTTCTCTTTCCTCGTCTATCTGTTTTTTCGTAACTTCTATTTTTTCGTTTAATTCTTGGATTACCTCTTCTCCATTCTTCTGATCCTCAAGTAATGAGTTCTTGAAATCTAAAAGAGTTTTAAGATTGGATTCCAGTGATACAAGATTTTGTTCATGATCACTCCTTTTAGAATTGATACCTTCACTGCTCAAAGCATTAATTTCTTCGGTTTTATTCACGCCGCGTTAAATTTGTACTAAAATTATAAAATATATATTTTTATCACTTGTTAACATTATTATTTACATTGTTCGGTAGATAGAATTTATCCTATAATTTATATGATATTGAATTTATATTACAACTGAGAAGAATGGATGATTTCGAAAAAAATTTTCCAAAGTTTGATTGGAAAAATACTCCTGCATACAAACATCCTTTAGGAAGAGACTGCCCTTGTCCTAAGCATGAATATATTAGAGAACAAATCAGTATTGCGAAGAACCTTAGTGAGTCAAAGTCAAATAATAAAAACCGTGCTCAAATAACTTTAAAATTTTGTCCTGATCATTACAATGTATATTTTAAAGAGGTTATCCCTTCTATGCCCTTAAAGCATAGAATCATGACAAAATTTGCTTTAAAGCTTGGGGCTATTAGTATTCAGAAAATACCATACATGCAATCAGATCAATGTTTCTATTGCAAATTTGGGTCTGGAGGTTTTGATAAAAGACAAGAACTTCCACCTATCTAGGCAATCCTCTTATTTACCATATTTTTTATCATATTGTCATGATTATAAACAAATCCTAAGGCTAGTATATTTCTTAAAATAATTGATAGATATGGTATTTTCTTACTTGTTATTTGTATATAGCCAGACAAAAATCCTTTTGCTACCTTTCTATATATTTGAGGATTTAAGTCTAGTATACTTGCTAGAAAACTGCCTACATCCATGCTTTGAGCAAATACAGTTTCAGTTTTCTGAATTAAGCCGAGATCGATTCTTATTACCTCTTTATCTTTATTTACTAAAAAATTTTGGCATTTGTTATCAATAAATACAAATCCTTTTTTGTGTAATAATCCAGTAATTTTGCCTGCTTGAAATGCCAGATCATGAGCTGTTTTTGTACTAAAATAAAAATACAGATTTCCTCCCTTAATATATTCTTCTATTATTTCATCATATGATATTGAAAAAAGCTTCGGAGTACTAATACCCATTGATTTCAATTTATTTCTAAATTCAAAACTCTCATTCTCAATTATTTTTTGTCCGATCCCAGGAGGAGAGGATGGATTTCCAGAGAAAATAGAGATTAGGGTAAAACAAAAAATTAAAATGAAATGTCTGAGATTTGTAAATGACTTAGTCTTTTTTACTACTACTTTATTACTTCCAAATAGATTCGTTGTAATCTTTCTTTCCCAATTAATAAAATACAATAGAAGTTTTATTATTTTGGTAATATATTTTAATTATACCTTTAGAGAAGTGGACCGGGTGGGATTCGAACCCACGATCTCAGCAATGCCAATGCCGTATCCTACCAGACTAGACGACCGGCCCTATCACTAAATTAATTTAATTCGATATTAATATTTTTAAGAAACAATATTATAATTCTGAATTCAAAAAAATAGTGTAGTGTGAATATAGAAAAATCTGTAGGAGCAGTCATAAAGTATCAATCACCTTCCTCTAAAATGAAAGATCCACAATTTCTATTATTAAGAAATCGTAGAGGATATTGGGGCTTTCCGCAAGGTCATAAGGAAGAAGGAGAAACTGAGATCCAAACTCTATTTAGAGAAGTCTATGAAGAGACAGGGATAAATTATTTAAATATATTATCTTTTATTGGCAGAATTAGATATTCATTTTTCAAAGGTGAAGGTGTCAAATCTAGAAAAGAAGTTAGTTTCTATTATGCTACTACTAGTATTAGAGATATAACTCTTTCAAATGAACATGATGATTATATTTGGACAACATTTTCAGAATCTTTAACATATCTAAATAGAAAGCAATTAAGATCAATTATGATAGAAGGACATGAAAAAGGATTTTATTGAATATTTCCAACACTCACTCATAGTAAGCTTATGATAATAAATTTATATCTGATTCTCCGAGGATGACTTGAGAGGATTATTGTAA
>JAATVK010000097.1 GCA_014523485.1 Nitrososphaerales archaeon TH5894 | reverse complement strand
TGACTGCTTCTGGTAAAAGAATAGTTTTAACTGCAGATAGAAGTTTAATGACTAACTATCGAGGTAATTTTCTTTACGGTTTTATAGCATGTGGCCCATATGAATTGGTGCCAGAATTTGTTTTTGATAAACTTTTTTGTCCTAGTGTAGAAACAGATAAACATTCAGGAGAAGTGAAGGTAGCTCAATGTGGATTGAGACGAATAGAAGGTGCTTTACTTCAAGACTATGAGAGAAATGAAATTTTTCTTGCACATCCAGAAATGTTAATTAAATGTATTGGACCAGAGACGAGAGTCGTTGGAATTAATGTAATGGATCCTTTAGGTATGGCTCCAGTTACAACCACAATGTCTCCTGAAAAGTTATCTTATGTAGCTATGAAGTTCAAGAAAATGTGCGCTTCTATTATACAGTTAAAAAAAAGATATAATTTCAAAGTCGTAGTAGGTGGGAATGGTGCTTGGGAACTAGCAAAACCAGATAGAATGAAAATTCATGGAATTGATACTGTGGTTATCGGAGAAGCTGATGAATTAGCTTTGGATTTATTTCATGACTTGGAACAAGGGGATGCTCCAGAGCTTTTACATACATTTGTTCGAAATATTGAGAATATTCCTACGATACAAGGTCCTACAATTAATTCTCTTATTGAAGCAATGAGAGGATGCGGACGAGGTTGTGATTTTTGCGATGTTAATAAAAGGTCAAAAAAAGATATTCCTCTTTCTAGATTAACTGAAGAAGCAAAAATTAATCTTAACTATGGATTTGACTCAATATGGCTTCAATCTGATGAAATGTTATTGTATGGATGTGATAATAAGGATTTCTTTCCTAATGCAGATGCCATTATAGATGTCTGGAGTGGGTTAAAAAGTGTAGGAGCAAATTTTGTTGGAACTACTCATATGACCCTTTCCGCAGTTGCATCATCACCTGATTTGATAAAAAAACTTTCACAAATAAATGATATGGAAAACAATGGAAGATGGTTAGCCACCAATCTAGGAGTTGAAACAGTTGCTCCAAGAATGGTTAAAAAACACCTAGGGGTAAAAACCAAACCATTTCAACCGGAGGAATGGGGTTCAGTTGTTAGGGAAGGGTGTAAAATTTTAAATAGTAATCATTGGTTTCCTGCTTTAACTCTTATTATTGGATGGCCTGATGAAACACCTGACGAAACCCAATATACTATTGATTTAATTGAAGATTTTAAACATATGAGAATGCGAGGACTAGTAGCTCCATTACTTTATCAGGATTTTTCAGAGAAAAATTCTATGCATTTTGGTAATCTAAATGAAGCTCAATTTACTCTTTTCTGGAAGTCTTGGCAGCATAATCTTCGTGTTATTAATGATATTATACCAATTATAATCAGAAATAAAAGTTATGGACCACCTATGAAGTTATTTATGGCCAGTTTGATTAAAGTAGGTACCTGGGCAATAATGAGATACCTTAGAGGTCTTTCTAAGGACCTTTTTGAGGGTAAATTACCAGAAGATATTATAGAACAATATTCCAAAAATCGATCGGTAACCACTCCGTTACCATCTAAGCTATAAAATAGTATTTAATTTTCTTTATTTACCGATCATTAATTTTCAAATTTGCAATCGCTTTATCTGCTAAGGTAGCTGATTTTGGAGTAATGATTATAAAATAATTTTTATCTGCACGATCTATTGATTGGATTTTTTTATATTTCCCAGTTGAAATATCAAATTCAAATAAGCCTGTAGACATTTCCTTCTTGACATAAACCATCATTAATATCTCGGTAGAAAGTTGTGAGATTGGAACAATAGAAAATAAATAACCTTTGTAGTATGTTATTGGTAATATTTGTTTCATATAGGGAGCTATAGATGCCATATAAAGAAACAAATCTTCTATGGATGAAAATTCCTCATATTCAAATTTCATACAATATCACAAATAATTACATTATCCATAGGACTCAAATTTGATCTCATAACTCCCATCGGATCGTTTATGCCTTTCATCAACAAAGCCTTTAGGTTTCAAGAAATCTAACACACCATCTACTGTACCTTGCCAACCACAAACATAAAATGAAGTATTTTCAGGAGTTATTTTCTCTCCAACAATCTGTTCTAAAGTTGATGTATCGCTGCCTGGTTCGGGTCTTAAAAATGATTCAACCCTTCCTTTTTGTCCACCCCATGACCTATTAAAAGGTTCGTTTGGTCTGCTAATACTTGCTCTATATTTAAAATTCCATACATCTGGTCCTTTATCAATACTTTCTTCTTCCAGATCAGTTAACAACTCTCTATAGCTGAGTTCATCGACATAACTCGCACCATGTAAAACAATTATTTCTCTTTTACTACCAATAGCTTTGAGATGTAAACTATATGAAATAAACGGTGCTAATCCAGTTCCTCCTCCCACTAAAACAAGTCTCCTATTATCTGGACTTCCATCATGCAGTTTTTCATTCACTGTAAATATACCTGTTGGCTTCAACCACCCAATATCGTCGCCTTCGTTACGATTAAAAAGTTGAGTAGTTAGCCTCCCTGGCAGAGGTTTCTTTACCCATCTAATCAGTAATTCAAAATATTTTTTCTTCTCTGGAGGAGAAGCTATTGAATAAGCTCTCCTAACCAACTTTCCTTCATTTGGATTATTGAGGGATAGGGTAACAAATTGGCCTGCCTTGAAATCCGGAACTGTTCCACCCTCTGGTATGATACGTATAATCTCAAGATCTTCTTTTAAAATCCTAATATAAGAAATAATTCCTTTATTCTCCACAACCATAGGTAATATCGAAAATAGTCTCTCATTAGTCCTTATATATGTTATTATAATATTATACGCAATTATTGACCCGAAGGTTTATTTTTTGTTATTCATTAGAAAATATTAAAAATGATCAATTGGTCAAATATTAAAGATTTTAACAAATCCAAAAACACAGATTTAGTAAATTCTATTAATGAACAAAAATTAGAACAAAAAAAAGTAGTAGTTCTTTTTGAAGAGAAAATGAAAATATTTGCCACAGAAAGATCGATTGAATCTAGTTTAGATATATTGAATATATCTATACAGTTAGCCAATATACGTGGAAATTTAATTCGTTCGTTTGAACAATACGTTAGGAACTTGGAAGAAGAAATATTAAAACTCAATAGAATTATAGAAAAAAACTCCAAAAAGTCCTGATTTATAGCTTTACCTTATCTATAAAAATTACTTTGTTTCGTATGGTACCAAGTTTTTCTACACTAATTTCTACCAAATCGCCATCTTTCAAATATTTTGGAGTATTCATGGACATTGCTACACCTGCTGGTGTACCTGTGGAAATAATATCGCCTGGTTCAAGAGTCATTAACTGACTCAAACTAGAGATTATTTTTTTAATAGGTATGACCATTTTACTGCTAGTAGAATTCTGTCGTACTTCGCCGTTAACCATAGTCAATATTTTTAAGTTTTGTGGGTCAATAATTTCATCTCTTGTCGTTATCCATGGTCCACAAGGCGCAAAGGTATCTATACTTTTTCCTCTAGTAAATTGTTTATCCTGAAATTGAATATCTCTAGCTGATACATCATGAAATATCATATAGCCAAATACGGAATCTATGGCTTTTTCTTCTGAAACCTTCTTTGTTGCTTTACCAATTATAACTGCTATTTCTGCTTCATAGTCTAGCCGCTCAACATTTGATGGACATAAAATATCGTTAAAAGGATTATTTAATGCTGTTCTAGGCTTCAAAAATATTACTGGTTCAGAAGAGGGGGTGAGCCCAGCATCTTTAGCATGATCATAATAATTAAAAGCCAAACATATGATTTTATTTGGACTTGGTAGCGGTGAGAGTAATTCCAAGTCACTAATCTTTCTTTGGAAATTCAATTCTTCATAATTTTTTATAACCTCTTCTAACCAATTATTAAATAAAAATTCTTTTATATTAAGCGGAAGCGGGATACCAGTTTGCTCTTGTATCTCATTCTTTGTAATTATCTTAGTAAAATCCTCAGCCACTATACCATATGTTTCTCCGTCTTCTTTTGTTCTTACTCTTGCTATTTTCATTTTTTCTCCTATTTATGAGTGAATATTGCTGATTTGTTATCTTCGATTCTACAAAAACCAAGTCTCATAAATTGAACCATACTACTATTACTTAAAGTAGTCACAAAAGACTCTGCAAAACCTTCAATAACTTGTAAACTATTATGATTAAAACTATCCCCGATAAATAATTTATTTGGTTTTAGGATCGTATACTTCACCAAATCCTCTTCTGATACCCATTGGATTTTTGGAATGTTCTCTTTTAATATATTATCTGTATATTCTACTATTCCTTCTTTTTTATCAATGTCAATTTGTAAAACTTTGATATTATATAACTCCATCAATCTAATTTCCATCCCATTTTTCAATTTTTCAGCATCCTGTCTAGATATAAAAACCACATTCTTTACGTAAATTTTTCTGGTTCCCATTTCAATAGATGGATGATTTTGAAATTCTACTTCTTTGTGCTCTACATTTTTTATATTTATTTTGACTGGATCATTAACAAATAATAATCTCTTTGATTTAGAATCAATTATTTTTCTATTAAAAGCCTCTAGAACTTCTATTGACGGTTTAGTTTCGGAAAGAGTTATCCCAAGAGATAATACAAATCTCCGTATAGCCTCTGGCGTAAAACCTCTTCTTTTCAGGCCCATTAAAGTTGGAAGTCTAGGATCTGACCACCCTTCAACCATCTTGTCTTCAATAAGAGGTTTTAATTTTCGTTTAGAGACAGGCAGTCCTTCAAATTCCAGGCGTGAAAATTCTATTACTTCTGGTATTCTCATATCAAGACTTTTTAATATCTGTTTATATAATTCATTTCGCAATTCATATTCTTTTGTTCTAAGTGCATGAGTAACACCGTCGAGACTATCCTCGATTGGTGCAGCAAAATCATAAGTGGGCCAAAGAATTATTTTATCACCTAACAATGGATGAGTGTTTTCAATTATTCTAAAAAGGGTAGGATCTCTCATTGCTGTATTATGACTATCCATTTTTCCTTTGAACCTGATTATGGCTTCATTTTGATGATAAAAACCATTAAAAATTTTATCAGAATTTTCTAAAATTTTATCAGATTGTACTCTGCATAGACATGGGACTCCTTTTGACCTCAAATGATGAATTGTATTTTGGTCACATAAACAAATATAAGCATTTCCCTTGTTAATTAATTCCCTACCGTAATAGTGTAACAAATTAATATCATCCGAAGTATTTTTGATTATATCCGGTGCTATATTTAACCATAATAATCCTTGTTTGATAGCGTCATAATATTCTATTTTCTCATTTAACGGATTTGTATCATCAAACCGTAGTATTAGTTTTCCAGAATACATTTTAGCATATTCTTCATCAATAATAGCTGCCTTAGCATGACCTATATGAGGATACCCATTTGGTTCAGGAGGAAACCTAGTTACAACTTGTCCATCCTTTGCATTAAGAAGTGGGGGTAATTGAAATTCATTCTTTTCAACGGCCTTTTTTGTTTCTAAATAATTAGGATAATTTTGAAGTAATAATTCTCTCTGTCTTTCTATAGATAATGAATTGATTTGTTCCACTATTTCCTTAATTTTAGGTATGACCTCCTTGAGGTTATTTTTTATTTCTGGTTTAGAGCCTAAAATTTTGGAAATAACTGTATCTAATCTTGCGCTACCATTATAATCAATTGCATTTCTTAAAGTAGTCGCCTCTAATAATTTTTGTGTATCCACGTCAATATGCATATTATTTACTCCTCTTCACTATGTAATTAGATAATTCCTGAAGTATTTTTTTAGGATCAGAATCTTCATAATTGATTAGAGCTTTCCTGGCTTTTTCACTATAATCCATTGCTTTTTTTCTTACAATTTCTTCAATTTGAAGTGAAGAAATTACATCTATTGCTTTTTTTAAACTAAAAGTATCACAATGACCTTTACCAAAAACCTCCAGAATATGAGATCTTTCTAATTCTGAGGCTTTCTTTATTGAGAGTAAAATGGGGTAAGTTTTTTTCCCTTCTCTAATATCGTTTCCTACCGCTTTTCCAGTTTGTTTAGAATGACCTGCAATTCCAATTAAATCATCAATTAGCTGAAATGCAATGCCTGAATTTTTACCAAAATCGCTCATATTATTGACATCTATCTCTGTTGCATTTCTAGACGAAAGTGCTCCCAACGAACAAGAGACATTGAATAGAGCAGCTGTTTTTTTTGAAATCATGTCCATATACTCTTCCTCAGAGGGAAAATTCTGTCGTTGAGAAAATTGTATATCCTTGGCTTGACCTTCACATATGTCAACGCATGCTGATGAAAGTTTTCTTACCATGCTGAGTAAAGAACTATCCTTTATAGAGTTAACGGTAGTAGTCGAAAGAATTTGAAAAGCTTTTGAAAAAAGAATATCACCAGATAAGATTGCGAGAGGCAATCCAAAAGCTTTATGTACAGTTGGTATTCCATGTCTCTGATCATCATTATCCATTATATCATCATGAACTAAGGAGAAATTATGAATAAATTCTACCGCGGAAGCAGCTGGTAAAGCATCTTGTTGATTCCCTCCAAACATTTCACATGACTTTATAACCATTATTGGTCTAAGACGTTTTCCACCACTTTTTAAATAATGGGTTGACGCTTGATATAATTCTGAAGGTTTCCCTGATAGATAAGATACAAGATGATTATTAACTTTCGTTATATAATTTTCAACTTCTACTTTGGTGGTATCCTTCATTGTTAATAACCATGTCTGCTAATTCACCAGTTAATATAAGTCTTGATTTAGCTAATTCTATAATATTTGATGACCCAGTGAGGAACATTGCTCCTTTTAATTCAGAAATTAAACGAGTAGAAAATGTAAAAAGACTTTCTTTTGATTGAGAAGCCGCTTTAAGAAAAGGATATGCCAATGCACCCATATTCGCCCCAAGTGCTATGCATTTTGCTATTTCAAGACCGTTTCTTATTCCGCCTGATGCAATTAAAGGTAATTTTACAGCATTCCTAACCTCTATCAAACTTAAAGCAGTAGGAATCCCCCAGTCCCAAAATAATTCACCCAGATGTTCTTTAATATCATTTCTTACTTTGGTAGCTCTGATCTTTTCTATCCCAGCCCAACTAGTACCACCAGATCCGGCAATATTAATACAACTGATATTTGCTTGTTGAAGTTTTAAAGCTACTTCTCGCGAAATACCTGAACCAACTTCTTTAACTATTATTGGAATAGTTATGTTTTCGCTAATTTTTTCTATCTTTTTCAAAACACCTCTGTATTTTGGTTCGCCTTCTGGTTGTATTAATTCCTGTAATGGATTAAGATGTATTACTAAAGCGTTAGCATCTATCATCGAAATAATTTTTTCAATCATCTTAATATCTAATCCTTCTGCAAGCTGTGCGCCTCCAATATTAGCGATTAAAAAAGCAGAAGGTGCATTCTTTCTAGCTATCGAATAAGTTTCTGCTAAAGAACTACTTTTTAGACCAGCTCTTTGACTTCCTAATCCCATGCCAAAAGAAAATGTCTCAGCTAATTGTCCTAAACGTGAATTGATTTTTAAGGCTTCTGGGGTTCCGCCTGTCATAGAGTCGATTATAATTGGAGCGCCAAACTTGTAATTTAAGAATTCAGTAGCAGTATCTATTTCATCAAAATCTATCTCAGGCAATGCATTATGAACAAATTTAACATATTCTAAATAATTAGATACAAACCTAGATTGAACGTTATTAGAAAGAGGAATGTCTATCCCATCTCTTTTTCTACTCATTATTAGGTCAATTTCGGGATTATTTGACTCCGACATATAATGTATCTTTATATCTTACCCTTAAAAATAGTACCTTTGAAATTTTTATCTTGTATTGCGTTTTGAATCTGTCTGGGATCCAAACCATTTATAAAAATAACATCTTTCCCAGTTTCAGCCATCTTTGTGGCCTCCTCGACTTTTCTTTTCATTCCCCCAGTTACATCATAAATATTTGTGTCGTTAATTAGATTAATTTTTGTTTGTTTATTTTTATAGATTTTAGGGTTTTCGAATTTTATCTCTTTTATAATTTTTTTTTCTTTCATATTATTATAAAGACCATCTACGTTAAGTGCAAAAATAATTTTGGAAGGATTTAGAATTTTCGATAACATTGACATTAAAACATCACCAGAAACTATAGAATATTTGTTATTTATTATATAGACAGCATCTCCATATGTGACTGGGATTATATTATCTTTTGTCATTTTTTTTAATTCTAAGATTTTGTTACTATTTGGTTGGCCTGTTATCAAAAATGATGAAGGAGATATGCCATAGGGATTTAAGCGGTGTTTATTTAATGAATATATTATTATGTTGTTTAGTGTTAACATAGATGAATGAACAACAGATATTCCACGGGGAGGATATTTTTGTAATTTAGTATGCATATCAAATTTTACAGACCAGTAATGTCCATATGAGCCTCCTCCATGAACTATTATTAATGGGATTTCTAATTTACTTAGAATTTTCGAAATATTGTTGATTGCTTTATAATTTGCAGACAATGGTTTTTCTTTATAGGTGATTACTGATCCACCGAGTTTTATCAGAACAAGCCTATGTTTCAATTATAATTTAAAAATTCCTAGATTTAATATTAACTTTCAAGCCTTGATTCTCTATCATGACGGGAAAACATTCGTATCCCCTTTTTTTCATATTAGCTAAGAAATACTCCTTATCTTGATGATGTATAAGTGATAATACACATCCTCCGCCTCCTGCACCAGTCAATTTAGAACCAATTGCTCCATATTGCAGACTCGAATTAATTATATTGTTTATTTCAGTAGTTGATACTCCGATCCGCTCTAAAATAGTTTGATTTTCATTCATTAATTTACCAATATGCAGGTAATTTCCTTCTTCTAATGCGTTTACTGCTCTCTCACAAATTCGAGAGACATCATTTGATAAATGATGGAATTCAGGCAAATTATTTTCACGAAATCTTTTTACTATTGATACTAATTGTCCAGTAGAATGTTTCAAGCCCGTATTTATTATAATAAAAGAAAGCTCATTGTTCAAGTTGAGAGACCTCATATTTATACTTGTGGTTCTTTGATAATACAATAATCCACCATACGTTGATACAACACAATCTGCTCCAGAAGAATTTTTATGTATAATCCTTTCGGTTTCAATTGCTATGTTTAAGATTTCATTCTTTTCCTTAACTATATTATTAAGTCCTGAAATAGCAGCTACTCCAGCAACACTTAAAGCTGCAGAAGATCCTAAGCCTACTCCATATGGTATCTCTGAGTGGATTTTAATAGTGATTCCATAAGGTTCTGAATAATAACGTAATATTTTCCTTAAAATGTAAATAATAGGATAAAAAAAATCGTTTACAATCGAATGATTATTACTTTCTATTATTGATAAAGGAAATGTTTTTTTTCCAAAATGATTTGTTTCTATATTAACTGTATTATTCTTATCTTCCTCTATTTTACACTCTATTTTCATCCTTTTATTTATAGAAGCCAATATAATTGGTTGATTATATACTACAAAATGTTCTCCAAATAAGATAATTTTTGCTGGGGCAGAAGCTAAGGTACTAGTCATTATCATTAAGTTTAAACAAAAGCTATTGACGCATACCCTACTACTGTATTCTTTATGTCTGACGTTACATCTCCGCTAGTAGCATATCTTAATAATACCCCTTTTTGCGATCCTGATATTTTTACTGCTCTCATTAATGATGCAATTGCACCATACCCACAAACGGAAGTATTCGAATTCATTATCAATTGATAGAAGGATTCTATATCCAAGTTTTCTATACATTTGATCATCTGGCAATCCTTTTTCTGCACATTTGAATTAGATTCATAATGAGTTAAACAAGATGATGCTATAATGATCGCATTTTTCCCTGCACTAAATTTTGCAATTAAGTTTCCAAGTAAAACTGATGTTTCGATATCCTGATCTCGCAATAAAAGGGGGACGATGGTGAAAGAATTACCACATGAATACTGAATGAATGGAACTTGAATTTCTAAAGAATGTTCAATCTGGTGGGTTATTTTATCTTCTTCAATAAAATCACATGATTTTATTAAATCATTAATTATTGTATAATCGAGTAGTACATCTCCTAAGGGAGTTTGCCAATATCCTTCACTTGTAACAGAAATTCTTTTTCCAATACCCTTATGGTCTGGTCCTATCAAGATGAAAGTATCGATATTTTGAGATGCGATTTCATAGAATGCATTTGCAGATATTGCTCCAGAATATATATAAGCACCATGAGGAACGAGGATTCCGAATATTCTAGTATTAAGTGTCTGTTTTTTTTTTGGCGCAAATATACTTTCATTAAAACAAAAATGAAGTAATTTTATCAAATCACCTTTATCTTTGGGATAATAGGAACCTGCATAATTAGGAGATCTGCAAATTAAATCTCTCAAACTATCTCTTCTACAAGTTTAGTTTCAAAATCATCTATTGTTACTTTCATTTCTTTATCTGATTTTATTTTTCCTTGTTTTTTCATTACTTCTCTGGCTAGTAACCAATAAACGGTAGCTAATGCTTTTCTTCCTCTGTTATTAGCAGGAATAACCAAATCAACTTTAGAAATAACATTATCACTATTTGATATTGCAATCACAGGAACGCCTGCTCGAGTAGCTTCAATGACAGCTTGTTGATCGGCCTGTGGGTCTGTTACTATGACTATTTCAGGTTCCATATATTTTGGTAAGGAAGGATTAGTAAATGTTCCAGGCATAAATCTTCCTAAAATAGGAGTTGCACCAGTCGCTTCACAAAATTTTTCTACCGGCTTTTTACCATACTCCCGGGCAGAGGTGATAGCAACTTTGGCGATATTTGTTCTGCCGATGAATTTAGCTGCAACATCTATCCTATACAATGTTTTACTAATGTCTAAAATATATAGTCCTTCAGGATTTGCTCTGACTATATATCGTGACATTGATTTGGTCTTTACTGGAGTGCCAACTCTTATTCCAGTAGATAAAATCATTTTTTCTAAATTTTCGGAGTCAGAATTTTCTATATTAATCTCATCATCATGTTTTTCTACTAAAGAATTTTCGACTTCATTTAAAGAATTAGTAGATTGATTTTCAGCTTCAGGTAAATTTTCAGCTTCAGGTAAATTTTCAGCTTCAGGTAAATTTTCAGCTTCAGGTAATTCTTTATCTTCATTGGTTTCAGCATTAGAGGTATCACTAGTAATTAAATCACTGTTCATGATTTCCGTCTTCTCGCTCATAT
>JAATVK010000096.1 GCA_014523485.1 Nitrososphaerales archaeon TH5894 | reverse complement strand
TAAGATGTGAAAACATCAGACATCCCTTTTATTAAATCATACTCGGCTAACCTTACTAATTGATTTAATTTAGCTACTCTTTCTCCCCCAATGACACCCGTTTTTAACAATTTAGAAGAAGTAGCTACTGCTATTTCCGCGATATGAGAATCTATTGATTCTCCAGATCTATGTGAAGTTATAAGTTTTATATTGTTTTTGTTACATTCATTGACAAATTCCAATGCTTCGTAAAGAGAACCGGCTTGATTGACTTTTAAAATGGCACCTGAACAGGAATTGTATTTAATAGATTCTTTTACTCGTTTTTTATTTGTTACCAACATATCATCACCGGTAATGAGACACTCTGGATGATTTTTATTGATGATAGACATTCCCTCAAAATCTTCTTCGTGAACAGGGTCTTCTACATAAATTAAATGATATTTATCTATAAGATCGTTAACGAAATCAATCTGTTCATTTGTCGATCGAACTAGCCCTTGTCTAAGATAATCATAACTTTGGGTAGTTTCATTCCAAAATGAGGAACTTGCAAAATCAATTCCTATTGCTACTTCTTTGCCTGAATTATAACCACTATCTGAAATGGCTTGTTCTACCACTTCTATAGCTTGATCATTATTAAGATTAGGAGCCCATGCCCCCTCATCTCCTCTACCATAGGTAAAATTATTGTCTAATTTTTCTAATATTGTTTTTAATTGTTTGTGAACTCTAATATTAATTTCTATAGCCTCTATTATATTGGAGGCTCCAATTGGACAAATAAGATATTCTTGAATATCTGGAGTTCCTGGTCCTGCATGAGAGCCTCCTCCCAAAATATTTCCTAAAGGATAAGGGAATTTATAATCGCCTGCTGGTTTCAATAGTCTAAAGAGGGGTACGTTGAGAGCTTTTGAAGCAGATTCCACGGAAGCTAGACTTATTGCATAAGCAACAGAGCCACCTATTTTACCATAATTTTCACTATTATCAATATTTTTTAGAACATCATATACTGCTCTAGTATCATGAGATTCTATTCCAATAAATTTAGACAAATTCTTATTGAGTTCTTCTAATGATTTCTCTGGACTATTTTCTTTAAAACTTTGAGCTTCATGCTTTCCTACACTTGCACCTGAGGGAGAAGAAGCTCGACCAAGAAATTTATCATCAGAGATTATGTCTACCTCTATGGTTTTATTACCTCTACTGTTAAATATCAACCTACTAATGATATCGGTAATGATCGGCATGATATGTTAAAATTAACTCTCAGATTGCATTTCAGACATTCGTCTTCGGAGAACTTCATAATAAGGAATTACTTGATAAATTGTTTCTACACTAGAAATAAACATTCTCCTACAACAATATCTTTTTATTCCAAGTGAATCAAGAACCTCTGCATCTCCCTCTCCAGATTTGACCCTTTCTTTATATTCAAAATATTTGTCTGCAATTAAACCACCACAAGTAAAACATCGAACTGGAATTAACACACTACTAAAGAACTGATAATTATATAAAAACCATTATAATTGGAATGTCACTTTATTTCATACTCGTAATATTCAAATTAGAGTCTCTGACGTCTTGATTCTGAGCGGGGGTCGCCCAGCCTGGTCAAAGGCGTAAGACTGAGGCTCTTATCCCTTAGGGGTTCGTGGGTTCAAATCCCATCTCCCGCATATTGTAAGAAATCAGTCAAATTTTTTCATAATATTATAATAAGGTGAAGCTTTATGTTTATCTAAACATTTTCTACAAAATGACTTATCACCATAACGTTGATGACAAATACATTGACAACTAGCATTATTATGTGACACCCTTTTTTATAACTTTGCTGCGATTATAATCTTTTTCACTCTAGGAGTTATTCATTGGTAAAGAAAATATGCTACCATCACTCTTTTATTTGTGATAACATTAATCAGAATATTGGTTCAAGATCGTGGAAAAATGGAAAAACAGCAAAGACTTTATGAATTATTGAAACAACAACATGAAGCAGAAAAAGATGAAATATTACATTATAGTACTCTCCTAAAAGAAATTGAAAATAACTTAATTAGAAATTATATAAATACCCTACTTTCGGACGGTATAAAACATATACAATACATCACTCAGGCTATGGCGAAAATAGAAGGAGCATCAGGGAGCATTCATCTAACCGAGGAAGGAATAAATCACTCCATTGAGGAAGAAGAAGATTCTAAAAATATCTTACTTGAATGTATAGGTCTGGCTCAAGATAAAGATACTAAGGAATTATTACAAAGTGTTGTTGTAGACGAAGAACATCATATAAAGATATTAGAACATATTAGAAAACTGGTGCAATCTTACTCTAAAAAAATCAAATAATACTAGGAAAATTTAAGAGTGATTATTTTGTTAAATATTATTTAAAAATTGTCATATTCATCTAATCAATTTACCTACTATCTTAATTCTTCTCATTATTGTAAAAAGTTCTTGGTTAAGGATGGGATAACATCTCCTTATTTTGAAATCGAGACTGAGCCAGGTTTTTTCACCAAAACTAAATATGATATAATCTCTTTAAAAATTACATTTCAACAAATTGGAGAATCAATGAGCATATTAAAGAATTTCGATTATTATCAGTATCTTATGTGTACAATGCTTCCTCACATTGCCGATACTAATCCTTATAAAAAAGTATTTCAAAAACTGCGATTTATGATAATCTGTTCATTCACCAAATTTATCTCCTTACTTCATATTAGAGATTATGAAACGATTAAAAAATGGAATATTTTGTCCAAGAAAACCTTGGAGTTAGTAGCAGAAGTTGTCAACGGTTACCGTAAAGGAGTAGAATTTCGAGAGATTTCTAATAGTATTAATGGAGATAACGAATTTTGCATTTTTTTTAATTTAGATATAGAAAAAATGGATGAAGAGTTAAACAATTATTATTTATAAAATAGATATAACGAAATTACCTTCAACTAGTTATCCCTCAAGAAGTAATTTAAGACTTCTGCGCTATGTCCCTTTGGTTTTACTTTATAAAAGATTTTAACAATTTTGCCATGTTTATCTATTAAAAATGTAGTTCTCATGACACCCATATACTCTTTACCCATAAATTTTTTAAGCGTGTATACCCCATATTTTTGAGATATTTTATTATTAGAATCGGAAATTAACAAAAATGGAATCCTCATCTTTTCTTTGAACTTTTGATGAGTCGTCTCGTCATTAGGACTAATACCTAATATAATTATATTATTTTCCAAATATTTATTGAAGTGAATAGAAAATTCGGATGCTTGAGTACTACAACCTGGAGTGAAATCGTTAGGATAAAAGTAAATTACGATACGTTTTCCTAAAAAATTTGATAACCTCAAATCGTTATTATCTGAATCTTTAAATATGAAATCTGGAGCCATATTACCCTCTTCTAAATGAAACTTTTGACTCAATAGGTTTTTTACATTTTTTACCGATAAAAAACTTTCCCCTTTATAACCCTCAGTTTCCTTTATCTTTATGAAAAACTTAATAAAAATTCGATTGAGAAAATGTAATGGAAATGTATAATTATGATATCGCCATAGTTGGTGGAGGACCAGCTGGGCTTTCTGCGGCTTATACTGCAGCTAAGTCAGGAGCTAGAGTTATTCTATTTGAACGTGAGAAATCTATCGGGCAGTATGTAAGAACTAGTGGTGTTTCTTGGATTGGTGAAATGAAAAAATTAGAAATTCCTGAGGAAATATATAACCCAATAAAGAATTATCGTTTTGTTTCTCCTAACAACGAAATAACTATTACAGGGACCGAATATCGATCATGCGTTTTAGATGTCAGATCATTATATCAGTATCTTTCTTTTCTCGCCATTAAGGCTGGCGCTGAAATCAGCATAAACTCTAATGTTATCGATGTATTGTGTATCAAAAATAACAATAAGATTTCTGGATTAATAGTCAATACCCCTAAAGGCAAGGTCGAGTTAAGGACAAGCCTTGTTATAGATGCAAGTGGATTTAATAGTTTTATTGGCAGAAAACTAGGATATGTTTCAACATGGAAAAGATATGGAGTCGGTGCTGAATACGAATGTTATTGTGATCAAATCGATCACGAAACCTGGACTTTGATGGTTGGTAGCATCTATTCTCCTGCTGGATATGCATGGTTATTTCCTTTATCACCTAACCGTGTACGCATAGGTGTAGGAATTGGAAAACCAGAATCTATGCTAGATCCCCTTAAATTGTTGAATCAAATAATTGAAAAAAAAACCAAACCACTTATGGAATTAGGAAATATCCAACCAATAGAATATCATTATGGATATATTCCTAATGAAGGAGCGCGAAAGTGTTCAGTTTTCGACGGTCTAATTTTAGTAGGAGATTCGGCAGGTCAATCTAATCCACTGGTGCTTGAAGGGATTAGACATGCCATTGAATTTGGAAGATTAGCAGGGCAAATCGGCTCTGAATCTCTAATTAGCAGTTGTTCAAAAAATTCATTAATCCATTATGAGAACGAATGGAAAAAACAACTTAGTTCTAAAATAGAATCTGCTTTAAGGGTACAATCAAGATGGATTGGCTTAACAGATGATGAATGGGATCATGAAATCTCCATACTAAGACATATGTCAGTAGATGAATTCATAGATTTTATTAGTTCAGAGTTTTCTCCTCGTAAAATGATAAAGTTAGCACTAAATCATCCGAAACTAATCGCTCGGCAACTTTTCAATCTTATTATTAAAAAATAAAGATTTTTATACCTAGATAAGGCAGCAAGACTAATTTGGCTGGCGAATTGGCATCAGAATTTACTCCAATTTTGTATGCCTTCGGAATCGGGATTATGGCTGGAATACCATCCTTAATTCTGGCACGATTACTTTCTCCCCGAAAAAGGTATAATCCGGTGAAATTTCTTCCAATGGAATGTGGACAAGTGCCAACGGGTGAAGGACGTTCGCATTTTATGATGCAATATTATGCTTACATATTGATGTTCGTTGTTTTTGATGTGATGTCAATATTTTTGTATGCTTGGGGTTCATCGCTTTTATCTATCCCAAAAGAAGCTACTTTACCTATGATGGCCTTTCTTGCTATAATGTTTGCAGCCATGGCATATGCTTTATACCTTTCTGGTAGAAAAGGAATATGGTAATGGAAATTACTAATTTGATAAGATTAAATTATCTTTTAATATATTTATTACTAAAGGAAGTCGATGTTAATGATTAAGGATCTTATTAATCCAGCTAACTTTAACTTGTTGGTAAGTCAAGTTAGCGATGTTTTAGTAGGCGCTTTAGATCAACCATTAGGTTATGCAATTAATTGGGGAAGAATCTGGTCTCTATGGCCTGTCCACCTTGAAACTGCATGTTGTAGTGTAGAATTTGGTGCTACATCTAGTCCTCGTTATGATTGTGAAAGGTTCGGCATTATCGAAGCTTTTGGTTCCCTAAGACAGTGTGATTTAATAGTTGTGCAAGGTACTGTTACTAGAAAGATGGCTCCGAGATTGAGAATGGTATATGACCAAATGGCAGATCCCAAATATGTTATTGCAATGGGAGCATGTTCTATTACTGGAGGACTGTATATTGATTCTTATAATGTTTTACCTGGAATAGATGGTATTATTCCAGTAGATGTCTATGTACCAGGCTGTCCGCCAAGACCAGAGACACTTATTCAGGGTTGTATGTTATTGCAAGAAAAAATAAAGAGGTCAAAAATAAAATGACTGATATTAATAATGATATTAATCAGACTACTTCAAATTTGAATATTGTTGAACCAGATTTAAAGATCGAACATTCATTATATTCTCAATTATCCTCAGAATTCAAAGATAAAGTTCGATTAGTATATACAAAACCCAATCGCATAAAAATTTCTGTAGAACCAGAACATATTATTGAGGTTGCCTTTTTCTTGAAAAATCAACTTGGTCTAGATCATGCAGAATCTGTAGGTGGAACTGATTATCCTGATGAGAATGTCATTGAAGTGATTTATCATTTAAATTCTTATTCTCGTGAAGAACTCGCTCCTATTATCCTAGCGCTTTCTACAAAAACTGATAGAAATTCTTCCTACTTACCCTCCTTACTTCCAGTATTTAAAAGCGTAGAATATCATGAAAGAGAAACATATGAAATGTTGGGTGTTTATTTCCAAGGCCATCCTAGAAATGAAAGGTTTCTTCTACCAGAAGATTGGGCTGACATTCCTCCATTAAAAAAAGAATTTAGAATTAAAGGTAGGTAGAATGGTTTGACAAACAAATATAGTGAATCATTGGATAGTAAATTTAAAGAAACTACCAACTTGGGATTAGAAGTAGTTAAAGAAGCGTCAGAGGACAGATTAATGAAATTGAGTGTAGGTCCTCAACATCCAGGTTCTGGACACTTTAGATTTACAATAAAAGTTGATGGGGATTATATTGTATATTGTGATCCTGATCCAGGCTATGTTCACAGAGGAGAGGAAAAAATGTGCGAATACCGAAACTATATCCAAAATATTCCTCACCTTGAGCGACCTGTAATCCATGATTCTACAAATATTACCTATTCATATAGCTTGGCAGTAGAAGAATTGCTTGGAATCGAAGTACCAAGACGAGGGCAATTCATTCGGGCTATTGCATCTGAACTGAATCGTCAGGTTTATACATTATATTGGCTTGCAATTTATGGTATATTTTTAGGACACTCCACAATGTTTATGTGGCCTACTGGTGATAGAGAATTATTTATTGATCTACTTGCAGCACTTACCGGTGCGAGAGTAACACATGCCTTCAATATTCCAGGAGGTGTAAGAAATGATATACCGGAGGGATTTAAAGAAAAATGTTTAGAATATATAAAGTATTTTGAAAAAAGATTAAAAGAGTACGAGGATATTTTTTATAATAATCCTTTGTTTAGACAAAGAACAGAAAATGTTGGCATTCTTCCTAAGCAAGATGCGATAGACTTGGGTGTTACAGGGTCAGTCTTACGAGCTTCAGGCATTCCTCACGATGTTCGAAAAGTTGAACCATATGATGTTTATAATGAGATTGACTTCAAAGTGCAATATATGAAAACTTGTGATTCTTTTGCTAGAGCTTATGTTCCATTTCTTGACATGCGTGAATCTTGTAATATTACTCGTCAATTGCTAGAAAAGATGCCTGAATCAGGCGAAGTAAGAGTGAAATTACAATCGAATCCTAAGGGTCGTATTGGTGAAGCTTATAAACGAGTCGAGTCAGGAAGAGGTGCATTATCCTATTATATCGTTAGTGATGGTTCATCTAAACCTTACAGAGTAAAAATTTCAGTTGGATCTTTTAGGAACATTTTGGCTTTGCCTCATTTACTGGTAGGTTCACGACTAGGAGATATGCCATCTATATATTGGGCTCTAAACTATTGGCCTGTGGAGGCGGACAGGTAAAGATGACGACAGCTCCAAAAGATTTTAGATTTGGTAGTTTTGTTGGGTCAATTGTGTGGTTATTATTTTGGATCATCGTAATAGTTTCACTAGTTGGCCTGCCTTTAATTTTTATTATTTTATTTTATATTCCTCTTCCTTATTCTAATGGGGAAGTAATTACCCCATATCTCTTTTTGTCAATGATTGTGGATCCTACTCGTACAATTCCAATAATTAAATTTCTTATTCATACCGATTTCTTCAGAGCTGCTGTATTCCCTGGATTTATGTACGCTGCATTGATAGCAGCAGCAACTATTTTTGTAGAAAGAAAATTTCTCGCAAAAATGCAATTAAGAATAGGTCCGTTATATGCAGGAAAAATTGAAGGGATATTCCAATTAATGGCTGATGGGTTAAAATTAATGTCAAAGGAGATTATTGCTCCATCCGGAGCCGATAAACCTATCTTCTGGACTACTCCAATTCTTTTTGTAGCCACTGCCGCTGCTTTAACTGCTCTTATCCCAGTAGCTCCAGGTTGGGTTGTATCCGATCTAGATGTCGGCCTTCTTGCCATTTTTGCAATTTTAGGTTTTTTTCCATTAATTGCACTACTTTTTTCTTGGTCTTGTAATAGTAAATATCCCTTCATCGGTGGTCTCAGAGCTTTGCATCAAATGATTGCCTTTGAGATTCCATTTATTTTATCTGCGCTATCTATCGTGCTTCTTAGTGCCTCTTTAAATTTGACAGATATTGTGGAAGCGCAATATGCGTTTTGGTTTTTCGCTATTGCTCCAATAAGTGCATTTGTTTTCTACATTTCATCGTTAGCCGAATTGGAACGAGTCCCTTTTGATTTACCGGAAGCAGAAAGTGAAATAGTTGCTGGATGGCTCACAGAAACCTCAGGAATGATTTATGGATTGATACAGTTAGGAACTTATCTCAAGTTGTATGTTTTAGCAGCTTTATTTGTTATTCTCTTTATGGGAGGATGGATGGGTCCACAAATATTTCCACAAGAATTAATTCCTGCATTTACAGGTGAAAAAATATACAATGCCACTGTTGTCAATGGGATTTTTTGGTTTACAATTAAGACTTTTGGTATGATAATGTTAATATTGCTTCCTAGAGGGATTAATCCTCGAATCAGAATCGATATCCTCTTGCATACAGGATGGTACAAATTAATAGTCCTCTCTTTTATCAATATGTTTATCGTCTTGGCAATGATATATGGTGGAGTAATTACTCCAGGAGGCTTACAGTAAATATAATGTCATCATCAATTATAAAAAAAACATCAACAGCAACTGGATTTATTAAAGCTATAGAATCAGGTTCCAAACATCTTCTAATGAAACGATTTACATTACGATTTCCAGAGCAAAAATTGAAGTTTGTAGGAGATGGATACCAATTTGACCCAAAGAGAGGGGTAGGAATCGCAGGAAGTAGAGGACGACATATCCTCTTTCATGAGAAATGTACTGGATGTCAACTTTGTGCAATAACATGTGAAGGTATTGCTGAAGCGATCGAAATGGTAAAAGTTAATGAAAAATGGAAACAAAATAAAAAGAGTATAATGCCACAAATTGATTATGGAAAATGCGTATTCTGTGGACTTTGTGTTGATGCATGTCCATTCTATGCATTGTATATGACTAATGATTTTGAATTATCATCATTTACCAAAGAACATTTGATATATACCCCAGCACAATTAGCAGTCAAACCGAAGTATGATGGGACAGTCGAAGTAAAGATTGATGAAAGAGGAGCTTCTCATCGTTGATACTGTAGTGTGAAATTACCTTTATTTCTTAGAGTAATACCGATAGCGATGTAGTCTAATAAAGAATAATAAGAACAGTCATGTAAATTTTGTAAATATTAAAATTCAAGATAAATTTGTACATCATATATTTTCCAACATTTGGAGGAACTTTAAGATTCCAATTATGAAATATCTGCAGTAAAACAAAAAATATCTCGTTACCTTAATTTATCTTGTTGGTTATGAGTAGAATTGCTATATATCATAAAATATAAGGTTTATTATGTCAACCTCAATTAACTGGACTGAATTAGTTAGAGATAGAAAAGGAATCAGAACTAAAGATAATAAATCATGTGGAAATATAATTGGAAATGATGAAAAAAATATAATAATCGAAGATGGTGCACTGCGTCAACGCATTTACAGGGTTCCAAAATCATCCATAGAAAGTTACAATGGTGCTGAATTGAGATTAAACATTTCATATGACGAACTCGACACTGATGAAGTAAAAGATGATGATAAGGGTATGTTGGAATCTATTACAGAATCGGCCAAAGATAAAACTAAATCGCTAAAAAAACATATAGACTAAATAAATTATGATAATGAATGAATTATTATATCTATTATTATTTTTATTCTAAAAAATTTCTTTTTTTATTATTCATTTTAAATATTATTAAATTTAAAAATAATACTAGTCCGGTTCATACAAATGTCCAATCAGATGATCAATTATGATAGTAGGATTTAAAAGATTTCCTGAGTATATTTCAAGATAAAAAAAGAGGAAGTTAAAGTGTCAATGATGGATTGTCAAAATATTTTGCAGTGCTAGTCACAGTCACAATCTCTTAATGAACTCATGTCCTATTTATTAATTTAGTTTGATAATATAATCATTGTTTAAGTAGTAGTATCGAAACAAATGGTAAAGAAACTTCAGTATATCACATATGATATTAAGTATATTACGATTGACAACGAAGGTAATAGGTGTATTTTATAGTGCAAAAATATTATTAATTAATATATTTACCAAGTAATAATTTGGTTGTTAATATAATAATGATATTCTCATCTTAACAAATGTAATTAAAGTTTATAAAAATAATCTTTTTTAGTTTAGAAATATCCATGATAGTTTAAAATAAATAAAATAATTTAAGAGCTATTTCTAGAAACAGCTATTTCAATTGTTGAGACGTTGCGAGTATTTCCATCTTCAGATTTAACAGATTCAGAACCAATTTTTACTGATGCTATCTTGTAACCTAATGTACTCATTCTCTTTACGATAATCTGTGCAACATCTACTGCCATGGGTATACTTTTTCCTCTTGCTTTTATAAAAACAGTTGGTTCGTTAGCCAGTTGAACCAATGTGGCTGTGACGTAAGTCATAAGTGGTTTTTTTCCGATAAATACCTCATTGCTAAATTTTGGTTTACTATCC
>JAATVK010000095.1 GCA_014523485.1 Nitrososphaerales archaeon TH5894 | reverse complement strand
CAGATTTAGGGTTTCCTGAACCATATTTAGCAAATAATGAAATTTCAAAGAAATTAACTGAACTAGAGAATTGATGAATTCACTAAATAAAATTATGTAAAAAATGCTATACAATCAGAACATCCAATTTTGTATAAAGAGAATAAATAAACAAATCCAAATTCTCTAACTCCTATTTATTATATTTCCATAAATTATTATATTAACGACAATATCTTATAATAGAGTAAAATAATTAAAAAATTAATAAGGTAATATTAAAACGATTTAAGTTGCACAATAATGATACTTCAGACAAATAAATCGAATTATTAAAGAAGTTAGCAAGTTGAAAAGATTATTCTACTTGTTCTATATCTTGACTATATCAATTATATTTTTATATTTGATACCCTCTAATATTGTCGAAACATCCTATAGTCAAATTACTACTATTGGATCAGAGTCAGAAACTGCTGCTGCTGCAATTACCTCTTATACAGATGCAATTATCAAAGCCCCATTATTAATTGCTCAAGCTTTAATTGTTGGAATCACTGTTGTATATTCATTTGTATTAATTCCAGTCATAAAAAAAGACTCTGTATTTTTTAATAATAATAATAATTTCATTTGGCCTTTATTAGTGAACAATAAACAATTTATAATTACAATTATTGCATGTGGAGCTATTATCTTTAATATGGCATTAATTTTGCTTGTATATCAGGCTTCCTTATTATCTTCAGAACTAGCACTTGATTTGAGTTCAACTTTTTTAATATTACTTTCAACTAGTGCTGGTAACATATTTATAATAAAATTAGTAACATCTACAATTATCATTATATTATCTATAGTATATTATTATATAGCTAAAAAAAACCAGAGATGGAAATATAAAGAACAACAAAGTATAAAACATCCAAAAATAAAAACCAATAAGCTTTCCTTAACTTTTTGTATATTAATATTGATTTTAGGTTCGATCAATATTTTCTCTAACAGCATTCAAAGTCATAATGCTGCAGTTTCATTTTTGCCATATTTAGCTATTTTCATTGATTGGATTCATTTCATGATGGTATCAATATGGGTAGGAGGATTGTTTTATATTTCTCTCCTCATATCAAGAAAATTACTTGTTAAAGAAAAAATACCTAATATTCAATATTCTAATTCTTTTAAAAATTCCTTAAATATACATCTTTTTCTATCAATCATTTTACGTTTTTCTATTATTGCTATAATGTCAATGGGTATTATATTTATAACCGGACTCTATATGGGTTTATTACATCTTCAACAACCATCTTCACTTTTAAATAGCCCATACGGAAATATTTTGATAATAAAACTGCTTTTAGTTTTTCCAATGGGATTACTTGGAGGTTATCATCATTTTAGATTGCATAAATTCATTAATCAAAAAATATGGATACAAATAAATCAACAATTACAAAAGTTTAAGATATTTGATAAATCATTAAAATTAGAATTTATTTTTGGTATTGGTGTAATTTTTACTTCTTCATTTTTAACTATAACGTCTCCACCTCAACAAGTTAACTTTCATAATATGGATATGATGACATTGTCTCACTCCGAACAATCAGAATCAACCAAAACTATTAATAATCAGAATCATCTTTTTGATCAATCTTTTTCTTTTATTACACTTTTATTATCAATATCAATTGCAATATTAGTTATTTTATTTGCAAGACAGGGTTGGTTAAATTTACAAATATATAATCAAAATCCACCAAAATAACTTTTAATATATTATATTTTTATTAATAGATACTTAATCTAAATATGTATTGTGAAAAAGTCTATAATTGATTAGTATATAACCAGCTCAATTAACAAATTCTTATACTTTTACAATATTATTTAGTTGGAATTGATATCTTAAAACTATGATTCAAATCATATTGTCCCGATCTTTGGGCTGTTATCTTTACGTTCCATTCTCCTTCTTGACTTAGATAAGCTCCAGTAACGCTATAAACCCCATTACCCATTTTTTTTAAATTTGCAATTATTGGTCCAATATTTTGATTTTGATTTGAAAATTGCATTATTACATTGTTAATATTACTTAATGATTTGTTATTCTCATCTTTCAATGCTACGATAAAAGTGTTTATGCCAACTTGTAATGGTGTTATTTTATATTCAAGATTGACATTGTCAATTACTGTTCGTTGTAGAAATGTATTTGCCTCCTTATCCTTAGTTGTTGTTGTTTTTGTGGTTTCAGACTTATCAGTTATAGTAAATACATATGAGCCCTTTGTTATATGACCATCATCTTTTGATAATACAAGCCAAGAAACAGTATACGTCCCATTGGAAAGTTTTGGAGAATTTAAGGTAACTGTTGCCCCTCTTTGATTCTGAGTAACTATTTTAAAATCATTATTATCAACTCTTTCATTAAAGGGATTTAAAACATGGATGTAACTTACTTTTGGTTCTGGTCTTTCAGAATATAGAATTGTTATGTTGGTCGGTAATAATTGATCTAATTGAAAAATGCTATTTGAAGAGGGATTATATGAAATAGGATTTGCATGACCAAAGACATTAGTACTACTATTCAAAACTCCTAGTACCAAGAATGATAAAATTCCTATAATAAATATAATTCTCATATGTCTACTATTGAATTGTAGTTTACAGATATAATATATAATATTTGATGCTGTAAACAATTACATACACAATATGACAATACATCAGTTTAATTATAATAGTACACAATTTTCAAAAATTAAATCTTAGTAGGAAACGATATTTGTAGCTAATATTGATTACAAACTCTTATATATTTCTATATATATTTTTTATGGTCATATAATAATAGTAAATAATATTGTACATTCATCGAACATACCACAAAATTATTAATATTCAATTAACAAATAGAAATAGACAAAATAATGATAATTAATATCCAGTTGTTTAGTAGTTTATTTCATGAGTGATCCTTCTGAGGTCACCTTTATTCTAAACTAGAATAAATGTAAAATAAATAAATCAAAATCGGTAGTTATAACTGATGACTTTTTCCTTTCATACTCACAAATTACAAAAGACAAAGATAGGTAATATTTTCAAATGATTAAAGCAATTAAAAAGGTTAAAGATCCTATTACTCATTTTTTCTCATACAAAACTATTAAATTTAGTGAATTATCATGGATAAATTTAGGTGAACCAGAGAAAATGACTGGCCCGTCGGGAGTAATACCGATAGCGGTTCTAAAATAAGAGTCTATATAGAGTGACAAGAAATAAATTTTAAGATTTACTTTCTTAAATGACAAATTGTGGTATTATATACAAAAAGAATTATAAAAAAAATTATTGCCCAAATGGAATAGGCAATTTGGTTCCAACTACTACATCAGATGGATTCGGGTCTGGGTCATCCACAGGTTCAGCAGTAACAAAAAATATGGTATAAGTATAAGGATTGACCATTGTTTGATTAATAGCTAAAGTGTTATCATCTTCATTAAATTTACCTATACTTAGTGAATATCCTGATGCGTCACCTTTATCTTCAAACCAGCCTTCGTATACCTTCCCATCTGCTGGTTTTTCATTCATTGTAGCATTACCAAGAATATTATTATTTTGAAATGTAAAGTCAAAGCTACCTTTTTTGTCTCCACCATACATATTACCCATAGTTGGTGTAGTCAAGTCTACAGATATACCTGAATTCTGAATTTTTTGTTGCTGGGAACCTTTCTGTTTTTCTTGTTGTTGTAAAGATTGTTGAGAGCCGGTTTGATTACTACTACTATTACCTTCAGTAATTACTTCTTTTGCTAATTCATATTCATAATCGCTCATTAGATTAGTATGACAACTTTTGCTATGTCCAATATTAATAAAATAATCTTGTGATTCTACGCTTGATACAGGTACCATGCCATCGTTAGGCTTGGGAAGAGTAGAAGAACCTGATTGTTCCATAGGTAAAAACGGCGTTAGCTGACAGTTTCCTGATTTAGGATCCCATTCACCGGCAATAGTATAGTATTTGGTATTTGGATTCATTTTTACCTCAGTAGCTGCTGCCCCTGGTCTTAAATCATATACAGCAGGAGTACATACTTCACTTGACTGTGCTAGTGGAGAGCCTGAATTTGGTGTTCCAATCATGACAAGATTTGCAACATCTTTTGTATTGTTAGCCAAGTATACTCTTGCATCCAATCCTCCTTTGCTGTGACCAACAATATTCACTTTATTTTGTCCTGTTTCATCTTTGATTTGTCCAATTATTTTTGATAATTCTTTAGCATGTTCTGCAGCTGACCCACATTTATCATCTGATTGTTTGAATGTTATAGGATAGACAGCAATACCATCTTTTTTAAGCAATTCAACCCATTTATTCCAAACAGATGCATCTGCCATATAACCATGTATTAAAAGAACAGGAGGAGTTGAATTGTTTGATGTAGTGGCATTACTAGACTGAGCGTATACCATTTCAGTTAAATTGAAAAATTCATTACTACTGCTACTAGTACTAACTATCATTAAAGTTACCAATAAAGCAACAACAGTAGTAGTAGATGATAATACAATTCGTACAGTGTTTACCATTGATATTTAGTGGTATCATCTTTTATTAGTATTACAATCCCAAAGGTAAGCTTTCTACTGGGTTGCTTAATTTAGATATGTTAAATCATACCATTGATAAGAAAGAAATTTCTTAGGAGAGAAGATAAAGATTATTTCTGCTAATTGAGTGAAGTTCATAGTTAACGATATTCTTATATCTATTTCTCTTTTGTATTTATCTAATTACACAATGCCAATAGTAACAGTACAATGTATAGTGGTAGAACACAGAGAGAAAAAGATAGACTCACAGAGGCAATGACTGAAGATATAGCTAAGATATTAAACGTAAAGAAAGAGGAGGTAATTATAGTATTTCAAGAAGCACCCCACGGAAATTGGTATTCTTCGGGTATTCGTCTATAATATTACTACATTTTTTATGTAGATGATAATTGTTACAAACCCGTTTAATTAGAAAAATAATAGAACATGATATTAAATAATAATCTTAGTTGTATGACATTCTTGGTTCTTTGAAAATAGAAGAAAATAATTTAGTGATGCCTTTATCATCATCTACTATCATTATTTTTGCTTTAGACTTACGTATGACCTCACTCTAGATGAATAATCAATATTATTTATTAGGGTTAGAGACAATTTCAACGTTATCTTATCTAATACTAAAATTGATATTTTAAATTATTCAATACTACAATTTTTTATTTTATTACTACTAGGGTTTTGCTGAATATTGGTTGTTGTAATTAATTCTTGAATTACTTTTTTCAATCTATCAAGATATACAGGTTTTTCTAATATTTTATCAACTGTAAGAATATATGATTTATCGTAAGGAAGGTTATCTTTTATAAAAGCACTAATCAATATGATTTTTATTTTCGAATTAGTATCTTTTCCTCTTATCTTCTTTATTAAATCTATTCCTGACATTTGAGGCATTTTATAATCTGTTATAATTAAATAACAATTACTTTGATTTTTATAAAAATATTCTAATGCATCAAGCGGATTTTGAAAGGAGATTGTATTGAATCCATTGGATGATAAATATTCAGTAAATAAATCAAGAATATCTTTTTCATCATCTACCAATAAGATATAATTATCGTTATTGTTGAATGATTCCAATACTATTGTTATAGCTATTGAAGTTAATAAATAATCCTATAATTAACTATTAATGACATCATATTTAATAATCAATAGAATTTGGAAAAACTAGCGCTCTTTTAAGTATTAAATCGCTAAAAAAATAAATTAATTTTATTAATAACCTTAAGAAAAAAATATGAGGATTGATTATTTATACTTACTATTGAAATGGCTAAATATTATAAAATGTAAGTCAGCGTATGTCTACTCAAATTGACTGGACTGAATTAATTAAAGATAGAAAAGGAGTCATAACTAAAGATAACCAATCGTGTGGAAATATAATTGGAGAAGATGAAGGAAATATAATAATCGAAGATGGTGCAGTGCGTCAACACTTTTACAGGGTTGCAAAATCAGCAGCACGAGCCTACAATGGTGCTGAATTAATATTAAACATTTCATATGATGAATTAAAAACGTATGAAGATAAAGATGAGGGTAAAGGAATTGTGGAATCAATTACAGGATCAATTAAAGATAAAGCAAAATCGGTAAAAGAAAAAACTGTTGACAGACTTGATAATGACGAGCATCAACAACAAATGAAAGGAAAAAGATTTGATCAAGATATACAAACCTCAACAGATACAAACAATCTAAATAGAGAAAATCAAGAGAAGGAATTAAATAGAAATACAGATAGAGGTGACAAATCAGATGAAAATTCTACAAATGTAGATTCTTCATTTACCTGTGAAAAGTGTAATACAAAATTTACAAGCCGTCAAGAACTAAAGGAACACTTTTCATCTCAACATTAATTTCATATTTTTTTGATTAAACTAATTTTTTAACTGATCCGTTTGTTCCTATTGCTTTGCCTGCCTGAACACGTCTGTTTGGAAGCTCTCTTTGAATCCAGTTCCCTACAAAATCAGCGATAATGGAATCTATTACTAATTAGATTTTATTTATTTAGATAGCGTTGCAGTTAATCCAGCCATATTACAATAGTGTTATTGCTATAATGTTTCTCTGTAATGGAACTGAAATATTCCCAAAAAAAGAAAGTGTTGTGCTTTCACACTATAACTTTGTAACTTATTTAGTCTATTTTTTTATCTTCGACTTCGTCAGCCTTTTCATCCATTCTGTTTTTTGATTTTTTTAGACCTCTTTTTATCGTCTCTCCTGCATCTTCTAGTTTATCTTTTATTTCTGACATTGTTATTTATAAGTACTACATAATATAAAACCTATTGAACCTGAATAAATGAAGAAATGGAAAACGAGAAAGACATTTCACTTATTCAGGACACTGGATGGTTAAGTTTGTATCATAAATTATTTAAAAATTTTAGATAAATTGTATTGTAATAGTCATAGTGTCTGGAATAAAATTATTAATTAAAATTAAAAAATAAATTGCAATGAGATTTCTTAATACTACAATTATTTTGATTTGATCTTAGATAAAGCGTATTGAATAAGGTATTTATGATCTTCAAATCCTTTAGATTTATAATAATATTTATTAACTAGATATGAAATTATATACCAAATAATACTATTAACTACAATAGTAAATAAAAAACCATAATAATATGTCATAATAATTCCGGTAATCGTACCTCCTAAAAGATATGGTAATTGACGTTTTAATATTGATTTTAATACAACATCCACTATATAATATACCTACAAGTATTTAACATGCAACTTAATTTATAATAATTATTGAAATAAATTAGTGAAAAGTAAAATTAAATAATCGTTTCAATTAACCAGACGATAAATTGAATCTAAAAATTTCTTTTTCGTTATTAGTTAGTAATTAATGAATAACTATCAAGTAAAAAAGATTATTTTTTCTTCAGATATAATAAATATATACTATTCTTTAGTAATATTTTGTTTTGCTAATTTTGTACATACTTCTAAATGATTATGTTCTTCTTTCAATATTTTTCTAACTAGAGTTCCAAATTTCCTGCTTTTTACTTCTTTCGCAACAGATACAAGAACCTCATAAT
>JAATVK010000094.1 GCA_014523485.1 Nitrososphaerales archaeon TH5894 | reverse complement strand
TGCTGCGCTCCATAGGGCCTGGGCCCTTGTCTCAGTGCCCATCTCCGGGCTTCTCCTCTCAGAGCCCGTACCGGTTTCAGGTTTGGTGGGCCATTACCTCACCAACAGCCTGATCGGCCGCAGTCCAATCCAGAGGCCATATAGATTTAAATCATAAATCATTCCAGATATTATGACCTATCGCGGTTTATCCTCAGTTTCCCGAGGTTATCCACGTCCTCTGGGCATGTTGACTACGTGTTACTGAGCCGTATGCCACGTATTGCTACGTTGACTCGCATGGCTTAGTCCTATTCTGATAGCAGTCGGGTCCGGCAGGATCAACCGGAGTTAATCCTTTTAATAATATATAATAAGAGTACGGCCGGACAATCATGAATTGTGCGGGTTTGTAACCTATATCAGATCTAATAGGTTATATTAAATCCTCATAATATGAGCGCAAATGGAGATCAATAAGTCACATTTTGGTACCATGACCAACATCATTATTGATGCCGCCTATGCCTTGCGTTCTAGATTCCATCTTATGCTGCATCATATAAACCTTAGGTCTAAATTTTAGACAGCAAATATGGAATATTGTGAGCTAGTATTATGGTAACGAATATAATATAAACTTTTTGTTAACTTTATGAATTAAAATGTTTTGGATTCATAACTTATAAGTTCTATCATTTGTTCAGTTTCCATAGATGTCTATTAATAACCTAGAAAGAAATTATAAGAAAAATACGAAGCATTCTAATCTACTTTATCAAAAATCATTAAAGTTTTTTCCAGGAGGAATAAGTCATAATATTAGATTTTTTACGCCTTATCCTTTTTGTGTTAAGGAGGCGACTGGAAAATACCTTGTTGATGTAGATAGTAATACATATACTGATTATTGGATGGGCCATTGGGCACTGATTTTAGGTCATTCACCACAAAATGTTTCTCTCGCTCTATCAAAACAAGTAAAAAATGGTACCTTGTATGGTACTGTCAACAGTTTAAGTATTGAATTGGCTGAGACTATCCAAAGACTGATGCCAAAGGCAGAAAAATTGCGGTTTGCCACAACAGGATCAGAGGCTACTATGTATGCAGTACGACTGGCTCGTGCAGCCACTAGAAAGAAAATAGTTGCTAAAATAATAGGGGGATGGCATGGATTTAATTCTTCATTGCTTGAAAGTGTAAATTATCCTTTTGAAATTAACGAAGGCTTAGGATTAGACGTAGATAATAAATACATTAAATCGATTCCTTTTAATGACCTAGATACATCTTTACAATTATTAAACAACGTAAAGGAAGAATTAGCATGTATAATAGTTGAACCTATTCTAGGTGGTGCTGGATGTATAACACCTAATAATGATTACCTACAAGGATTACAAGAATTTTCTAAGAAAAACAATATTATATTCATCCTAGACGAAATTGTAACTGGTTTTAGATTATCCATTCATGGAGCATATAAGATGTTCAAATTAGATCCAGATTTATTTACTTTAGGTAAAATAGCAGGAGGAGGATTACCAATAGGCATAGTTTGCGGTAAAAACGAAATTTTATCCCTTTCTAATCCGAATGATAAAACTAATAAAAATTTAATTTGTTCCATTGGAGGTGGCACTTTTTCAGCTAACCCAGTTACAATGACGGCTGGATTAAAAACTCTCGAATTTTTACAAAATAATAAAAAGATAGTTTATTCAAAGATCAACGAGCTTGGAGCATATACAAGAAAAGAACTTCAAAAAATATTCGATGAGAATAATGCCGATGTCAAAATAACAGGAATAGGTTCACTTTTTAACGTACATTTTTTAAATAATAATGTAAGGGAAATTAATAATGCAACTGATGTAGCGTTGGCTGATAAAGAAAAATTAAGGAAATATCATTTTGCTTTAATTTCTAAACATAAAATATTCTTTTTGCCATCCAAAATGGGAGCAATTTCTTATCAACATTCTAAAGTTGACATAGACAAATTGTTAAACTCAACAAGATCAATAATAGAATCTAAAATTCTATGATATGTATATATAATTATAAAACTACTTGATTGAAAGTGATTTCATTTACTTTAGATCTAAAAGTAATTAAAAATCTCTTATTTTTTTTTCTTTTAGGGTGTTTTATTAGAATTATACCTGACCTTATTGCTTATCCTTATCCAATTGGTTATGATATTATAAACTATTATATTCCTTTAGCTGATAAAGTAAATAGCACATTTCAAAATGATTCATTCCAGTTTTATCCATATTTACTATACATATTTAAATCATTTATCCCTCTCCATCCACAGGGTCTTGTACTAAGTTTATCATCAATAACATATGGCCTATTTTCTGTTTCAATTTATTTATTATTAAAAGTAAAAGGTCTTGATTTAAAGCCTGCTTTGTTAATGACTGTATTTATTTTATTTCAAATTTCTGCTTTGAGAACCACTTGGGACTTGCAAAAGGACATTCTTGCATTGTCATTTACTTTCTTAATTATTTACTTAATCATAAAAGACAGAAAAGTCTATTTCTCCAATATAAGAAATGTCTCCAATATAAGAATATTTCATTTTGGTATGATCATTTCATTAGTAATTTTAACTCTATTAACTGATAACATGGTTGCCTTTTTATTAATTACATCATTATCAATTTATTTTTCGATAAAAAAGGATATAAAATATATTATTTCTTTAACAATAATTATAATTAGTATAATCAGTTTTTTAGTATTAGTTGATAATACTAAAAATGATTCACTTATTAATTCTATAAATAATATATTAACTGGCAATATAAAAGAGAATGAAAATTATAGTCCATTAAATTTAGGAATTCTATTTATAATGATGAATATTTTATCATTGCCACTTTTTATTTATGGGTTAAAATATTTGCATGAATTATTGTTATATATTCCACTAAGTATTGCTTTACTTGGATCATTTACCTGGATAATATTACCACATTCAGCAATATTATTACCAGACCGATGGATTATAATTTCCGGAATATTTATGTCAATTTTTTCTTCTTATGGATTGATTAGATTATTCTCCAATTATAAAGATAAACCAAATTATAGGTTACTTTTACCAGTTATTTCTTTTTATATAATCATAGGCTTATTTTACATGAGCTTCCCTTATGACTATGCTTTTCCAATTTATGGGATATTTGCAGAGTATACTCAATTTTTTGTTCCTTCTACAATGCAATTTAATTCCATTGATATAGTCCATAATAGGGATCTCTCAATAGTTATAGACTGGTTAAATAATCATACTAATCCAAAATCCATTATTTATGGAGATCCTTATCTCAACGGTTGGATGAAAATTTTATTAAAGGATCAGCGAACATTTCAGTACAGTTATACTAAATCCTCACATAATGGAGTTCATATTACATTAGCAGATAAAATTAATTCAAAGGAACCAATAAAATTACTTTTTTCACAAGGTAATTTTATAATTATAGAAAAATAACAAGATCGCATTAGTAAACAATTTATCTAAATCAATAGAACTACGATACATTGAAAAAAAATAATAACTGGTTTAGAAGACGATGGTTGGATTTTAGACAAGGTCATAGTATATATCTTATTTTTTTAATGACATTTGCAAATTTTATTGTTATTCAATATAGATTATTGATTGACAGAATGCCAGCTATAGATTCGTTAACAGGAGGAAATATTATTGGATTTGCGATGACATTCATAGCTATATATGTCCCTCTTGCAATTATAATAGGCTATTGGCATCGAAAGAGTCAATGGCGAGTAGAAGCTGAAGCATTATTTAATGAAAATAGAATCGGAGCAATTATGTGGCTTTTTGTCATAGATCTTATAGATGGTAAGATCACTGAACAAGAAAAAAAAGATATGAGAGAAATGCTGTTAAAAATTACAAAAGGTAACAAAATTCCCAAGTCTGAAAAATTCGATAAAGATAATAAAGATGGTAATAAATAATTATTTTTCATAACCATTGATAAACTTATTTTAAAATGTTCAAATTTTATTAACTAGTTAATTATTCTTTTCTAAATATTTTTATCTCGTTTATTGTTTACTTGTTTGTTGAAAGTATTACATATTCATGATCAGGCTGGTGTAGCATGTATCTTAGCCAAATATCAGAGAATGAATAATATAGAATCAAAGGTTTTGTCATCCAATAAAATTGATAAATATGGAATATTAAAATTTTATAAAGATTATGTTGATTTAGTTGATCGAGCCAATTTTGTAGAATATTGTCTTTCTGAAGCTAAAAGTGCAGATATTATACATATTCATAGTGTTGAGCAATTAGTAATTAAAATACGCAAAGCATTCGGAAATTCAAAAAAAATTATTCTTCATTATCATGGTACAGATATACGAGGGCTGAAAAATAAAAACATCCCAAATAGTTCTACTATCCAAAATACTAAAACTAGAACAAAATCCTTTGCAGCAAAAGTAAAGAATAGGTTAAAGCTCATACAAATGGGATATTATAATTCATTACGAACAGAATCCCAGAAATTAGCTAATGAAATACTGGTTTCAACACCTGATCTTTTATTATTATTACCTCATGCAATATATCTTCCAAACCCAGTTGATGTAGACCATTTTTCGAAAAATGATACTATTCCTAATAAAGTAAATAATAATAATGCTCTGACCATACAAACATCATCTGGAGATATCCAAAAGACCTTACATTATTGTAAGGAAAATAATATTGATCTAAAAATTGAAGTACTAGATAGAACCAAAACACCTATCTTATATGAAGAAATACCTAATTTTTTAAAAAAATACTCTGTCTATGTAGATATAAGAATAGTTAATGATAAAATACTGGAAAATTTTAGTAAAACTGCACTAGAGTCTCTTGCGTGTGGACTAAAGGTTTTGAATTATAAATTAGAATATATAAACCGACTACCTGAGATACATAATCCACTAAACGTTACAAATGAACTTTTAAAAATATATAACAAGGTTTGATTTAATTTATGAGAGTGAGAAGTAATATAATAATGCACCATATTACCTTGAAGAGAGGAATAAAGAATTAGGCATAGCAATATAAAATACATTAAAATGAATATAATATCGATATTCATTTTAATCTTGATTTCAGATTAGAAAAATTCAATATTATCATAGATAAAAGATCTTGAAAAATAGGAAAAGTTTATAATTGTGGAATGTAATTTAAAAAAGAAAATACAACTTACTAAAGATATTATAATGTTCTCTATTCTGACGAATTTGACTAATAAAGATAGCATATTATACTAAAGTACTGTTTCACTAAATTAAGAAGATCTTTACTATCTTTAAATGTATAATTGATGATTCACCTTTGGTAACATATTTTTTAATATAAATATATCTAAATTTTTTATAGACCTCCTGGAATAAGATTTGTTATTTTAGTATATCCCTTATCTATCGCCTAGTATTATAGTGGGTTCAAATGTACATTAAATTAAATTATACAAATTCTATTACACTAATCAATGATAAATTCATTATTTTATACCTTACAATAGCTACAAGATTAATTACTATATCTTTATAAGATATCTTTAACCATTTATCTGTTGGGAAATCGGTCATTTACTTGTTCTTTGCTGCCTAATATTATTATATTTGTTAACTTAAGTTCTTCTATCGTATAATTTAAAGATTAGCGAAAGATTCTAATTTATATAGCTAAGTTAAAAATATTATTTGGTTTGTAAATTCATTAAATCCTATACAAAATGTTATTAATATCTATTATTTTAGTTTAATATAATTAGAATTTGAAGATTTTACACATTAATGACCAGGCAGGTGTGGCTTGTATATTAGCAAAATTTCAAGAGAAACAAGGTGTCAAGTCAAAAGTAATAGCTATACCAGATAAATATGGTATAAAAGAATATTATAAAAATAATGTAATATTAGTAGAAAAAGAGAATTTTTATAATACATCCTTAAATGAATCTGCTTCTTATGACATCATACATTTACACAGCGTGGATGCCCTAGTCTATAAATTACGAAGAAGATATGGGAATAAAAAGAAAATCATTTTACACTATCATGGGACTGAGTTACGTGGTAATTATAAAAAAAGTATTAGTTTAGCATTGAGATTAAAGCGAGTTGGAGTAAAAATGAAAAATAAGTTATGGTTACTTAGAAATGGGTATACAGGATCTATACAACAGACGATGCAACATCTAGCTGATATTGTTTTAGTCTCTACGCCAGATCTATTAAAATTAGCTAATAAGTCTTATTATCTACCAAATCCTGTGGATACAGAATTATTCAATGAAAATATAAGTAGCTTCAATAAAGATGATAAATATGATGCAATTACTATTAAAACTGAAGCTATCGATATTCAGAAGGCTTTAAATTATATCAAAGATAGAAATTTAACACACAATATATACATACATGATAGAACATATAATCCTACTCCATACAAAGATATGCCTGACTTATTAAAAAAATATAATACATATATTGATATAAAATTTGTTAATGGAAAACTTTTAGAAAGTTCAAGTAAGACTGCTTTAGAAAGTCTAGCATGCGGATTACAAGTCCTTAATTATCAATTAAAGTATATTAACAAATTACCTCATGAACACGAAGCATTAAATGTTGTAAAAAATTTATTTAACCTTTATTAAGTATATAATGATCAATCCAATATTATAATTGTTCTGATTAGACTTTTATTATTTTAATAGAGGTTAAAGTTAATAACAGCTATAAAATACTCTATCAATAAATCTATTCTAAAATTTTCTCTATGCAGATATATAATTTAATATGCAGAATAATATTTAATATTCAAAATAGCATATAATTAGAAGACCTGGTTTGTAAATTGTATCAGATATAATTTAACATCTTAATTTTTCTAAATGAAAATTAGGATTACTACAAAGATCATATCCGAAAGTTTTAGTAAATGCTTTAAATCTCCATTATAATGAATGAAGATTTTATTTCTAACAAGTTTTGGATTACCAAATTGGAGGATTGAAAAATCTGTTTTAACTGCTACAAATAATGGTTATGAAGTAATATTTGCAGGAAGAGAATCACCACAATATAAAAATATCATTTTTTCTAGAATGTACTCTATTACATGGAATGCCAAAGCAAGATTTGGAATACCTTATTATTGGCATATGGTTAAAAAACAAATAATAAAAATAATAGAAGAGGTCAGACCTGATATAATACATGCCCATACTATTTTTCCAGCTAAGATGATTAATGATTTAGGGATCCCATTTATTTATGATGATAATGAACATTGGGCCCAATATGCCAAACTTCTTTTTGAAATAACAAGTTCCAAAAATTCTAGTGGAATTGGAAAATGGTTAACCAAACAAATGAAAAAAAGAGCAATATCTCTATGGCCTATATGGGAAAAAGAAATTGTATCTAATCATCCCACTATTACAGTTTCAGAACGCATTGCCACTGATTTAAAAAAGATGGGAAACAAAAAAGATGTATTTGTTGTTCCCAATTTTCCTCTAGAAGCTGAAATAAAAAATATAACTACTCCAAACTATAATAAAGAGATTAACAGTGTATATCAGGGTAGAGATGGAATATCTGTAGATGTCTATCCTCATAAAAATTTAGAGGGACTAGAAAATATATTTTTGGAAAATGATATAGGCAATTTGATTTTTATAGGATGGGATAAAAATAATAATAAAAAAATCTTTTTTAAAGGTCTGTTACCTAGAAACGTAATGTTTACAGAAATGTCTAAGTATGACATAGGGTTACTTCCCTGGAAGAAGCATTGGTCTCATCATTATTTGAATCCCAACAAATATGCAGAATATGCACATTCTGGTCTATTAATTATTAACACATCATCATTGGAAACAATTTCTGATACATTAAAAGGAAAAAGCGAAACCATTGACAATCTTAATGATTTGATTTCAAAAATTTCTTATTATAAAGAAAATACTAATGATTTATATAAAAAAAGATTAGAAATCTATAACTTTGCAAAAAAAAATCTATTATGGGATAATTATGAGAAAAATATTCTACATACTTATCAAATTTGTTAATACTTCTCTTATAAGTAGCTCCACGAGATTTACAATAATTCTCTGATTTATAGCATATAATTTTATCATAGAAACTAGCCTATAAAGAATTGGTGTCTCCATTAGTAGTTATAATTATATAACCTATTCTTTCAAATAAATTTAATATGTTTCTTTTGTATTTTCATAACAAAAAAGTTTATTTTTAATTTACTTTCAATAACAAATTAATTTTTGAATTCTATTGTTGCAGTAGCTTCAATTATTATATTACTCTATGGTTCGAAGTAAGACTCGACCTTGGTTATAATCTCAAATTGATCATAGTAAAGAAAATTAATGATTAAAACAAATTAAGAATTTGATTCAATTAGAGACTAGAAATGGTCTATTTTGATAATTTTAGTTAAATAGTAAGGAAAATGAAGAAATACTATACAAACTTATTGGTTAAAGGCTTAATATATAGTACTATTTTACTACCATACCATTACCACTGAGGTTAACTAGAACTTAGTTTACCTATGAAAATTAATAATACAAACTGGTCTGCTGCTTGTGCATTTGAATGTTAATTGAAATGTTATAAAGTTCTGGAGTATACTTTGATTGTCAAGAATATATATAGATATATCTCCAGTGTAGAGTATATTTCTTGTTTTCTGTTTACTATTTTCTTTTCAATCTTTTAATTATCTTATCATCTTACTGATATATTATAGACACTTAAACATCTGTATACAATTTATGATATTACTTTTACGAGGATAAAATATACATCAATTACTAGGTCAGTTCTACCATTATTTTATCTACTAGAATATTACCTCAATAAAAATGATTTTATATATTGTTTTAATCTTCCATATTGAATATATCTAAGAAAATTTCTAAAATCATCTTCATATAATTCAATGTTACTACTGGTATACCCTTGAAGCATGTAAAAAGCACCTTTCGGATTTTTCAAAGAAATCAAACCAATTCTACCTACAGAATAAAATTGAATATAACCAAGAGCTTTTAGTGATTTTCCATAAGAGATATAGGTTTCTTTTTTGTAAGATTTTCGTGTAGGTCTGTTTGTAACACTAATTAGATCATTTAATACATCTATTCTATATCCTAATTGCTGCGCTTTTATTAATAGATAAGTCTCAAAACCAAACTTTAACGGGTATTGAAGTCCAATAGTTCTCCAGAAATCACTTTTGACGATTCTACCTGATCCCCTAGGAACTTTACTTTTTTCACCTTTAATCTGTCCAGAACAAATTGCTATATCTCTATTATGATCCATATGATCTATTATTGTTTTTATATAATTTGATGGGAGAATATGGTCAGATCCCAAAATCATTATGTAATTATAACTACTTTTTCGAACCAATTTCTCAAGGCCTTGATTAATTACTCTTGCAAGAATTGGGGTTCCCTGGGCATCAAAACCTCTATTTTCAATATTAATTAGCTCAATATTAGGAAAAGAATTAACAACTTCTTTAGTATTATCTTCAGATCCATCATTTACTACAATAATATAATTTTCATCAATATCTTGATTTAAAAGTGCTTCTAAGGTCTCTCCTATAAATTTCTCTTCATTTCTAGCTGGAATGATCGTTGCAATTTTACCTTTTACATTATTCATAAACATTCAAGATTTATTAAAATTAGATTAAATATTTTTTGTTGTAACACATTATTATTATCATTTGTTCATTAAGATCTTGTTCAAAGTATAAGTTTTTAACTAAGTTTTTAAGGATGTAGAACTATTAGTTGTATCTAAAAAAAATACAATAATTAAAGAGCATTTACGAGCCTATTCATTTTATCTAAATTAATTTCAAAACCGAATCTTTTTTCATCTTTTTTCATTGATGAGTACATTTTCATCATTAAAGGAAAATGCTTAATTGTACTTAATTTCCCCTCCATTTTAAGTCTTACGATCTTATAGACATCATCATAATAATTAAATTTCTTCAAAACTAAATTTCTGTACAATTTAAAATCAAAGTTTTCGGATTTATCCAAAACATTTAAAAAAATTTCACAACATAACAATGAAGGGATAATTCCCTCACCTAACAATGGAAAAACGCACCCAATAGATTCGCCCACCCCTATAACATTTTTGTTAAAAAAAGGCTCCATACGTTTTGGTGGAGCTAGACGAATAGGTCTTCCTATTTTTTTTATAATTTTTGCTGAGGGGTTATTATGAAAAAATTCTTTAATCCCATAATATTTCCTATCAATATCTCCAGCACCTACAAAGGCTCTACCTTTATCAATTGGAAAGTACCAGAAATATCCCCTTGCTCCTTTGTATCCTATTACATAGAACTCATTATTACTTGGGATATCAGGATTTTCTATGAGATATTCATAAGCAGGGATGATAAAATCAGTTGTTGATTTGGGAAGTAACGAACGATGAAGGCCAGTACAGTCGAGAACATAATCATAGTCCATAAAAGAAAAACTATTAGAACATTTAAAATTGTACTTAACCCTCAAATCTTTTAAGAGATCATGTTCCCATTTTTGTTTGTTGTAAGTAACTAGTCCAATAAGTTCTAAATATTCTTCTTTATTGTTTGGTAAATCCATTCGTAATTTTTTTCCAACGTGAAAAATATATTCGTTAAAATTTAATCCTACATTTTTTGAAAATTTTTCAAGTATATTTCTTGAACCACCCCAGGCACAAACTGCCCAATGACTTTCCTCCTTTGAAGATTCAAAAATGGTAACATCATGTCCTTCTTTTTGTAACATGAATCCTAAATAACTTCCTGCAACTCCAGCTCCAGCTATAGCAATTTTCATATTAAAACGATCTTAAATTTTACTTATAATTCTTGTTTATTAAAACTAGTTTAATAATTTTTATAATTTTATACTCTATAGAAAATTTATTATCTAAAATATCAAAAAGAATTGACTGTCTCTTCTATATGTATAATTGTATAATAATTAAAAATTTTAATTTTTGCGGAACAAGATATAAAATTTTTAAAATAGAAACTCACTTTTTAAATTAAAACTATCAAGTGTACTAATAAATAGTTACAATATAAATCGTCTATACTTAGTTATAATAAAAATAATAGATTAACATAAATATGTCAGTACCAAACCATCTACTAAATGAATAGAACACTAATGGCATATATGTTGGCAGCGATCATCTCATTCTCTGCCGTTGCAGCAATAACAATGCAACCCATATCTTTAAGTGCCCAAACCCAACCAGCACAACAACAACCAACAGCACAACAACAACCATCGTCACAACCATTAGCCATAAGCCCATCATGCGGTCAAGTTATCACACAAAATGTTATATTAACTTCTAACTTGAATTGTGCAGAAAGTGATGGTCTTATAGTTGGTGCGAGCGATATTGTTGTAGATCTTAACGGACATACAATATCTGGTCCAGATGTAGATAGCGATACAAAGACTTCAAGTAAAGTAGGAATCATGATACCAAATATGAACAATGTAGTAGTACAGGATGGTACTATTGAAGGATTTCAAGCCGGTATACTGATGACAGGATCTCAAAATGTTGAAGTAAAAGGAATAGTTGCTAAAAATAATCAAATAGGATTATTCAGTACTGGTGCAAGCATACTCAATGCACATCTGTCCATAATTATGAATAACCAAATTGGTATTGCAGGACATTCTACACAACAAAGCACTATCGAAAATAATATACTTTTCCAAAATACCTTGGCAGGAGTAACATTAGTTAACTCAGATAACTCTGTTATCACTTTGAATTCTATTACTGAATCTGGAAACGGTCTTTATATAGACAATCAAAGTAACCAAAACAATGTTAACTTTAACAATGTTCTTTTGAACACCATCGACGTAAACAATGCTAATGGGTTACCAGTAAATACCAATGGCAATACATATGATCAAAACAATTGTATGACTGCTAATCCAAGCGGTATATGTATTGGTAAGTAACTAGACAAAAAATTCCATCTCTTTTTTTCTTTATAACAAAGCATTCAATATTACCAACTAATAATATAACTTAATATTTATTCAATAAATTAAAATTTCTAGGTTTTAAGATAATCTTAATGCTATTTAATTAACATCAGGCGAATAAAATAGAACATATAATCATATAAAAGATAGATAAATACCCTTACAAAACCATGAAAAAATATGGAGCAATAATTCATATATTTTCTTTATTTGTTTGTTTCTGGTTATAAGACTCCGGTAGTCTATACAAAATATATTTATCATCTGGAGAAAATTTAGCTGGAGCTGGATCAACGGTTATAGCCGAACAATTAGGACATTGATTCTTAAGAGTATAAATTTTACATTTTAAACATTTTCTCAATAAATGTTTCATTTTAATGAACTAATTGTTGTTGAGTTTTTTTAGATTCTTGACGAATAAAATTAAAGTGACCGTTCTCTTTTTCAATTGCAGATTTTATTTTTTCTATAGCACCATTAATAGATTTCTCAGCAATTTTAAAATTATCTGCAGCTACAACTATTCTATATTTAGGTGCTGCGATATAAGAAATCATAACCTTTGAATTACCTTTTGTAATTTCTGCGGTACTTAAAATAGATTTAATAATTTCCACACCATTGGATTTTTGAGATGAAACTTCTACTATTCCTCTTATTTCAACATGAGGGATGGGAATTTTTTTACTTTCCTCTTCAATTATATTTATTACATTTTCGGCTAATTCTAGTGGCAATAGTACTTCTTTCCCTTTTTTTGTGGTAGCTTCAAAAATATCATAAACATAATCAAATTTAGTAAGTATTTTTTCTTCAATTTGTTTTATTTGTTCATTCGAAAGATTGGCTTTACTTTTTATTATTGCCATGAAAGCATTAGCCTTTTCGTTTTTCTTTACCTCAATAATCTTTGATTTTTTTTCTTCACCTGATACTTGTTTCAGTGATAAATCAACTTCCGATCGTGCTTTATTTACTCTAATAACTTTTAAAACAATTTTTTGATTAGGTCTAACATATCTTTCAATATTTCTTATCCAACCTGTTGCTATTTCAGAAATATGTAAAAATCCTGTCAAATTATCGTATTCTTCTAAATATACATATGCTCCATGATTTGTAACTTGTTTAACGTTAGCAATAACAATATCCCCCTCTTCAGGGAGATTTTTCTGATCTTCCATCTTTTATTTAACTCCGATACAAGCTATATTTATTTTGTAAAGTATCGTCTTGATCTTATCAATTAGTAATCAATTCCTCTTTTTGCCTTGATACCTTGTTGATAAGGATGTTTAATTTCATTCATTTCAGTAACTAAATCAGCGACTTGGATAATTTCATCGGGGGCATAATTACCGGTTAATACAATGGATGTCTGTTTGGGACGTATCTTAATTAATTCAAGTACTTGATTTATTGAAAGAAGTTGGAGATTTATTGCATAATTAATTTCATCAAGGATAATAATATCATACTCTTTAGATATCATTTTTTCCTTGGCAAGAATTAACGCATCCTCTGCAGATTTTCTATGCTCTACAAAATCGTGATCATCGTCTAATATTCCAATGAAACCTTTTCCTGCCGCAATCATTTCAAATTCAGGAGTTAATCTTTTTGCGCTTGAAAGTTCTCCGTAATACCATTCACCCTTTATAAATTGGATCATCAAAACCTTAAAGCCATGACCTACTGCTCTCAATACAATTCCTAATGCGGCAGTAGTTTTTCCTTTTCCTTTACCAGTGTAAATTACTACAATTCCATTATCGGAGTCCATTGTTATAGAGGCATAAAAAGATCTAAATTATATTTTTCTGTCTCGATATATAGAATTATTTTTTAGTAATATGTAAATCTACAAGAATATTGTATGAAAAGTTTATATTTTTAGAATTATAATTTAATTAATCCTTCTATAGCTA
>JAATVK010000093.1 GCA_014523485.1 Nitrososphaerales archaeon TH5894 | reverse complement strand
TGCAAAACAAACATAAAATATTACAAAATTGGAGTAATGAGAAAATATCTATAAACGAAATAATCGATAATATTTTTGATCTTATTAATCTAGATAATAGTGAAATGAAAAAAAATGTTAAAGAGATTTCAAGAAATACTCTCCATAAAAATCCTTCAGAAAAATGGTTATATGCATTAAAGATAATAGCTATTTATTCTGTAAAAAATAAGGAGTTTTTTTCTCAATCTCAACTATTTGATCTTTTAACAATAATGTCTAGAATTATAGATGAAAGGAAAAAAGATGTAGTTAATACAATTACATTTAATATATATAAAGATATAATGGAAAATTATAATAAATTAAACGAAAACCTAAAGCTTATTTTTCCGGTTATAATTGTAAATTTGATGTATATAATAAAATATGGGGAAGATATTGTAGGCAATTCTGTAAATCTGTTTGCCATTAACGGTTATTATCAAAATTCAAAACTCAATTTCGAAGATGAATTAAAAAAAATATTGTCAATTAAAATAGAAAGCAATAGTTTACAAGATATTCAAAATAATGAAACTTTTGAAATATTAGTAAAACTTACTGGAAGAAACGAAAAAGAAATACAAAATGCATTTCGAAGTTTAATAGAACCTGATAAACAAAAAATAGAAAATATTTGTAGAAATTATCATAAACTTCAGGAATATAGTCAATTTATGTCCACAGAAGGATTTAGTAAGCTTATAGAGAAAGAAGCTGGGAGAAAATTGTCTGGAAGTCAGCTACAACATGCAGCAAACTCAATCAAAAAAACAAAAACATATTTGGAGAGTATTTTGGACGGTTCTTTTGTGCCAAAAGGGAAACATGGAATCAATCATATCAAACACAATCTTGAATATGGTTATCAATTAATGGGAATTATTCAGTCAAAAAGAAGAAAAATTGTTATTGATAATAATACTTCAAAAATTAATTAAATATTTATAGAAATGGTACATCAAGTCAATGGGAGATAGAATTAAACTCAAAGCACGAATAGATAATATTTTTGGAATTTGTTGTTATCATTTATTTCCCCTTAAGCCAGAGTATTATATTGGAAAAGGAAGAACAATAGCAATTTGTACTTTATCAAGTTTAGATTTACTCAAAGAGATCAAAAATAACCAAGAGATTATGGATAAAATTTTTATTGTAGGAAGATTACTTTCAGAAAATAAAGGAATAGATGAAATTATCAAATTTACTACAAATAATAAAAGTTTGAGATATCTTTTACTCTGCGGAGAAGAAGTTAAAGGTCATTTGTCTGGGCAAACATTAATTGCATTACAAAAAAATGGAATTGATCATGACAAAAAAGTTATAAATGCTATTGCTCCATATCCATTTTTAGCATGTTCATATGATGAAATTGAATATTTTAGACACCATATAAACATAATTTATAAGACTGGATTAAAAGATATAGATAGAATTAAAGATATAGTTTTTGATATTCAGGTTTCATTTTATTAAGATAATTGAACAGGAATATGTACCACCCAAAAAAAAAACAAAAATCTTACAAAATTTTTTATCTATTATTTAAGTATGTTTCATGTTATAAATTTTCTTCGTAAATAAAGCATTTCTTGCTTTTTATAAAAAATTTATAACAGAGTTTGTTTTTTTAAATCTATGGAATATGCAAATCAAAATGTTTTAGTAGATACACAATGGGTGGAAGATCATGTAAATGACAATAATGTTCGGATAGCCGAAGTTGACTATGATCCAAAAGCAAATTATAATCTTGGTCATATACCTAATGCAGTTTTATTTGATTGGAGAAAGGACATAAATGACCCTCTTAACAGAAATATCATTTCAAAAGATGGTTGTTCAACTTTATTACAAAAATCTGGAATAAATAATGACACTATTCTTGTATTATATGGTGATTTTAATAATTGGTTTGCTGCTTTTGCTTTTTGGGTTTTCGAATATTATGGTATGACAAATGTAAAAATCATGAACGGAGGAAGAAAAAAATGGCTTGAAGAAGATAGACCCATTTCAAAAGATATTCCCAATTTTCCTATGGGAAATTTTAAAGTTTCTGAACCTAATCCAGCTCTAAGAGCATTCCTTAATCAAGTAAGAGAATCGTTAAACTCTGACCAAATAAAGAGGATCGATGTTAGAAGTCCACCAGAATTTAGTGGAGAAATAACTGCACCTCCTGAATACCCTACAGAACATGCCCAAAGAGGAGGACACATTCCAGGAGCGATAAACATACCATGGGCTAAAGCAGTAAATGATGACGGTACATTCAAATCGGCTGATGAACTTACAAAATTATATCAGACTGTTGGTATCACACCAGATAAGGAAATAATTACATATTGTAGAATAGGGGAGCGTTCTTCGCATACCTGGTTTGTTTTGAGACATCTCCTTGGATATCCAGATGTAAAAAATTATGATGGTTCTTGGACAGAATGGGGAAATATGATTGACAATCCAATTGAAAAATAAAATTCAATTATTTCTTTCTTTTTTGACTAAAAAGTGAAATATGAGACCTTCTTTTCTCATCTCTAATATTGATTGAGATCTTTCTTTGGACCATCTCATCAATTCTAGATCTGCAGTTATATCATCCGATGCCAAATAAACAATTTCGCCTATATCAATTTTAGTCAATAGCTCGTCCAATTTTGTAAGGGTTGCAGCACATTCCGTACCAAGTTCATACATTTCATAGTCTGGATAGGCCTTGAAACAACGCACGTGAAATTCATCTATAAGGGATTTAAACTGAATAGAGCACCCACCTATTTTTTTTAAATCATTCAGATCTTTATCCAAATTAGAGGGTACAATTGTTGACAACCACCCCAATTCATATGGACTATCATTAACTTGTTTTGGTTTAGATAGTATCGATTCATTTATTTCTTTTACCTTTCCAGTAAGGGGAGATCGTACTATTCCGAAATATTTTGGGCTTTCTATCGAACCTAAGCTTTTACCTCTCTCAATATTGGTACCTCCTTTTTTGAGTTTAATTGATTTTAGTTTACCTGAAATTGATGTTAAGATAGGTATTATTCCTATCTTTATGGAGTTTTCATTAGAAACATCTGCCCATACAAAACTATCAGGATCATATAATAAGTTATCAGGAAAATTACAATTATCGATAATCATAAATTTGAAACATTCCATAACCAATTATATTCTTTACTTTATCCCAGTTCATTTAGTAATCTTAATATGGATTTATGTAAGATCTAAAGTATTTACTATTAATAAAGATAACAAATCTAATTATTTCTAACATAATTTATCTCTACCTAAAATATCATACTAATTTATGGAACTTCATTAATAATAAAAGTAATCTATTTGAATTAAATTTATTTACTAATTACATTTTCAGAACAAAAAATTTTTTATTGTATACAATTATAGATATTTATAGATACCTTTATGATTTAACATGGGAAGTGAAAACTAATAAAATTAAAACAGACTTAATACTTGCTTTTTAATTAACAGCATGTAAAAGAAACTTTTAATCAATTTACAAGTTAGAGGGAAATTATTTACTATAATATGGAAAGACTAAAAAGAAGAACCCTATAATATTGTATTAGTCATAATTTCATGAAACATATCGAATAAATATTAGGTTCAAATGAAGATGTTGTGATATCATAAAGATTTAGTACAATAAACATTATTTATTATTTATAAACTGAAATTTAAATTATTAATAATTATTAATATTTCTAATTTTTGAATCTAAATAAATAAGAATGATTATTTGATATTTATATGATAGAAAATGATACACTTGATAAGATAGCTTTAGATATAAAAAATTGTAAATTATGTTTATTATGTAGTACTAGGAAACTCACTGTTCCTGGTGAAGGAGGTTTTCTTAAAAAATTGTTAATAATAGGTGAGGCTCCAGGTTATCATGAGGACATATCAGGAAGACCTTTTATCGGGGCAGCTGGAAAAATATTAAGAAATACATTATCAAAGAATGACATACATATCAAAGATGTATTCATTACAAATATAATAAAATGTAGACCTCCAAATAACAGACCACCATACATTAATGAAAAAAAAATATGCATCCAATATTTAGAGAGACAAATCTTGCTACTCCGACCCAAAATAATATGCTTACTGGGAAATGTAGTTAGTTCCTATATCCTAGGTGTCAAATCAATTACAAATGAAAGAGGTGAAATCCTTCAAAAGAATGAATTAAAATATTTTGTTACTTATCATCCAGCCGCTACAATATATAATAGAAATCTTTTGAAAATATTTGAACAAGATATTAAAAAACTTGCAGAATACATATCTCTTAATAATTGATTTTGAAAAATTATTTAACTCTAGTCAATAAGATCCTTCGTGATTGATATTTAATAATAACTAATAAATAATATCAACTGGATGTATGCTGATGAAATTCATAGAAAAAAATTAACTTGTACGTTTGATGGAATGTGTCAACCTGTAAATCCAGGAGGAGTAGCATGTTATGGTTTTACCATTCTGGGAAAAAAAAATAAGAAAATTTATCAAATTTATGAAGAGGGTGGTATTGCCTTTAAACCTTTTTCAAAGGAATCAAGTAATAACGTTGCAGAGTATGTAGCATTAATAAAGTTATTAGAATGGTTACTTTCCAAAGGCTACAACAAATTTAGTGTACTCATACAAGGTGATTCACAATTAATTATTAACCAACTCTCAGGTAAATATAAAGTAAAGTCAGAAAAATTAAAGATCTACTATGAGAAAACAAAAATATTAATAAAAAAGTTTGAAAATATACAAATAGAATGGATAACTAGAGAAAATAATAATGAGGCCGACGCCTTAGCAAATAAAGCATATATCAATTTTATAGATAATAATTATGCAAGGTTACACAACAAATTAAAACCATATTTTGCGACGGATCAACAAATTACCCTTTTAAAACATTTAAAAATCACGCCTTCTAAATACTTGAGTAGAATTGAGGCAAATAGATATCTTAAGAAATATAATCAAAAATGATACTTTTTATTCAATTCAATTTATGCAAAGCTTTTATCTAGTTTGTTTATTGTATATTTTGAATGCCCAGAACAAAGAGTTCAGAAAAATCTTCAGAAAAGGTAGGGATTCCACAATGGATAGAAGAAGAGATTAAATCAATACAGTTTACAGAATCTGAAATAATAAATCGAACAGGCTATATTTTGGAAATTTATTTGGATGACTACAAACTAGACATACAACTTTATGAAGCATTACCTGATGGAAGGACTATAGTAGAAGGCATAAACGTACCATCTTCACAAGACACATCAAAATTTATGAAGGGTTTCGTTTATGAATTCAAAATTAAAATGTCGCGAGGAAAGCTTAGCGATAAAACTATAGAATTTCTCAAATCACAATTCTTGTTAGAAATGGATTCTATATATCAATTTGAGTTAATTGAATTGCACTTGATGGATGTAGAATCTGAAGGAAGTTCACAACAATCACTTGACGATACAGAAGACCTGTAATAACATAGACATTGGAAAATGTATTTTTCTTATAAGAATGGATTATTGGTCAAGACTTTTGATTAGTTCTAGACGTAAATTTTTTAATCCCCGTAAGTCTCATTAACACAAGCCACATTATAATAAGAGGAATATGATAAGATGCAATTCGCCAAGAAATAATTACATCTAAATGTGAGTCATTCATCACCTCATTAAGTGAAGGCAATTTATTAAGACCAGAGACGTATGCCCACAACCCAATTTCAGTTAAGCCGGATCCTCCGACTGTTATAGGTAGACTACCTAATTCAGTTGAAGCTGCAGTAGCCAAGATAGAGTCATATAATCCTAGATCAGATTCTATAAGGCCTCCAAGTACAAGAAAGGATGCTCCTAGACAGGCAAATGCAATAAATGTAAGAACCATTCCAACAAAGAATATTTTGATTGTTCGTGTTGAATTGAAGTTTTCTCTACTCATGGTACATAAATCACTAATTGCGGAATTGGTGTAGTTAATAATTTTGTCAGAACGTGCCTGTGACAAAAATCGTCTTACTAATTTTGTTACAACTTTAGGAAGCTGAATATTATAATACGCTGAAAGAATAACAACTATCAACCAAAACCCAAAAATAAATGAAGAAATAAGAATAATTATAGTACCAATAAGAATTGCGCCATTAGCAAGTGCAATTATTCCTGCAAATAATGCAAGAATTGTTCCTACAAAAACATCTGCAATAATTTCCATTGTTGTAATCCATGCTGCAATTCCAGCTGGAACTTTGTTTTTAGTTAACCAGGCAATTCGAACAATTTCTCCTCCAATATAAGAGGGAGTAGTATTAGTAACAAATTCGCTTCCTATTCTTACAGAAATTAATTTAAAGGACGATGCTATTTTGTACCCTAAAAATTGATCTACAAAATATTTAAAACGATATGCCTGAAGAAAGACTTTCGCAAGACTAAATAAAACAGCTGTAATAAACGGAGCAATTCCAACACTGAAGATATCAGTAATAGATATTGGAGAGAAAATAAATAAAAGAATAACTGGTAAAAAACTTACTAATACTGCAATGAGTCTCCAATTCAATTTATCTGATTACTAAACTAATACAGTTATATAATAATCAATCAATTTAATAAATTAATAAAACCGTTACACTGCTATTATAAAGTATAAAATATTAATAATTATTATTTAAATACAACAATAAATGAAAGCCATTTATATAACAGGAACCGCTGGTTCAGGAAAATCCTTACTTACTTCTAACCTTTTACAATGGTATATTGACCATGATAATTTTCCTATTGCCCTTAATTTGGACCCCGCTGTATCTGAATTACCTTATCTCCCTGACGTAGATATACGAGACCATATAGACATTAATAATATTATAGACACTTATGGTTTAGGGCCGAATGGTTCTATAATAATGTCGTATGATTTAATTGGCACAAAGATTCAAGATATTCAATTAGAAGTTAATGAATTAAATCCAGATTATATCTTAATTGATACTCCCGGACAAATTGAATTGTTTGCTTATAGATCTAGTGGTAATTATTTTATTTCAAATTTTCAAGCAGATGATAAAGCTAGTATTTTTATAATGGATGGTGTACTAGTTTCAAGCCCAATTAACTTTGTTTCCTTATCATTACTTTCTGCTTCGATTAATCTTAGATTAAAAACCTCACAGATAAACGTATTATCAAAACGGGATTTAATACTAGATAATTTAGAAAATATCTTAGATTGGGCTCATTCTGATACAGCTTTATTGAAAGCTTTAGATAAAGAAAATAATCAAGAATTTTCTTTATTAAGCAAAGATATCATAAAAATTATTTCGCAAAATGGACTAAATCAAGAATTGCTAGCTATATCTAATCTGACTCTGAATGGTTTAATAGAATTAACTTCAGTTTTATCAAGAATACTTAATCAAGGAGAAGAAATTGAATATTAAATATATAAGAAATGAATTCATTTAGAGCACTTGCGCCTTCATCCACAGCTAATTTAGGACCTGGTTTCGATATATTTGGTCTTGCTTTAGATCTCTTTGTAGATGAAATAATAATAACTAGGAAACAAGAACAAAACGGAAGAATCACTATATCTACAATAAAACAAAACGACTCTATGAAAATTCCTTATGATAACGAAAACAATTCTGCAGCATTGGTAGTTAAGAAGATGATGAAAGATTATAGTATAAAAGATAACATTGATATTCAAATCAATAAAGGAGTTCCTCCAGGTTATGGTCTAGGAAGTAGTGCGGCTTCATCAGTCGCCACAGCGTATGCTTTTGACAAGTTATTTCACCTAGAAACAAATTTAATTGATTTAATTAGTTATTCTGCAGAAGGCGAAAAAGCTTCAGCAGGAGTTAAACATTATGATAACGTTGCTAGTTCTATGTTGGGAGGATTTATAATAGTGAGAAATTTCCCATCACTTGAATTTATCAAATTTGAGCCACCTGAAGATCTTTATCTTGTAGTTGGAATTCCCAACATACCAGTTCCAAATAAGAAAACAGAAGTTGCTAGAAGTATACTACCTGGGAGTTCACCTTTGAATAACGTCATAACTAATATTTCTAATGCAAGTACCATTGTGGCAGGGTTTGCCTATAAAGATGTGAATATGATAGCAAAGGGACTTGATGATAAAATTGTAGAACCTGTTAGGAAAAGAACAATTCCAGGCTATGATAAGGTAAAGGAAAATGCTATTAATTCAGGTGCATTAGCCCTCACTATTAGTGGTGCTGGTCCTTCAGTTATTTCAATCTTGAATACAGAAAGACATGCTCACAAAGTTATGGAAGCAGTTAAAGGAGGATTTGCAGCTGCAAATATTGAAAGCAAGGTTTACTTATGTAAACCAAGTAAAGGGGCTAAAAATCAAGATAAAATATCTTCTTATTAACTCATTTCTTTTTACCTTTACTAAGAAATGCAGACATTAGATTTTTTCTATCTTCATGAGCAAAGCAAAGAGCCCATCCATATATTTCCATTCTGAGACCGGAATCTATATCCATGTCCATGCCTTTATTAATCAAATATTTACTTGCTTTAATAGCATTATAACTATTGTTTGTAATTTCTTGTGCCATAGAAACAGACTTTTCAATTAACTTTTTATTTAAAAGTTTTGCCAATTCCTTCTGGTATTCTTTACGTTTTACTTCTTCTCCCTCAGGAGGTGCCTCAGGTAATTCTTCTTGTGTTAAATTAATAACATCGTTAACTAATCCTATTTTATATGCTTCTTCTGCATTTATCATTTTTCCAGTAAAAATCATTTCTTTTGCTTTAGCTGGGCCTACAATACGTAGCAATCTTTGTGTTCCTCCCCATCCTGGTGGGATTCCTATTGTAACTTCTGGTTGACCAATTTTTGCATTTGTTGAACATAGTCTAATGTCACATACTAGTGCCAGTTCACATCCTCCACCTAATGCAAAACCATTAATTGCAGCTATTACTGGTTTTTCCAATTTTTCAATTTTATTTAAGACTGATTGAGCAGAGGAAGCATATTTTTCCGCATCACTAGGTGTGATGTTAACCATATAAGATATATCTGCACCTGCACAAAATGATCTATCTCCAACGCCAGTTATTATAACAGCTTTTATACTATCATCTACTCCCACAATATCAATTGTTTTAGATAACTCCCAAATTACATCTACATTCATTGCATTCAACGCCTCAGGTCTGTTGATCTTAATAATTGCTATATTACCTATAGGTTCTAAGAGAACATATTTCATTGAAGACATATTCTTATTCCAATAACTAACATCAATTAAACTTTATTAAAAAAATAGTATAAATATTGTTAAAAAAATAATTTTTGTAGAAATACTTAAAGTAATTAATATTACTAATCTGAAATAAAGTTGAAGATTAAGCTCCAGCCATGCCAGTTCTTAAATCTACTGCTCGATGATCTTCGCTTTCAGCGGCTGCTTTATGCATCTCTGAAACAGCACAACCCATTTGTGCTTCTGGTTTTCCACGTCTCATTAATCCACGGTATAATCCAGCCTCTAAAGTCTGTCCATGTGCTTTTTCCCATTCTTCTACTGGAATACTATATTTCTTTTGTATTCTATCACGATACCATTCAGGTATAACATTAAAAGCACAGAATGGAATAACTCTAAGATCAGGCGTTAAATAATGTATATCACATCGTTGTAATCTTTCAAGATCTTCATTATATTTATCTTGAAAATGCATCATTCCTAAAAATAATGATCTAACATGCCAAGAACCTACTGCATCAAAATTACGTTTTAGCAGAATACTGGAAAACATCTTTGCTAGATTTAGCCCATGAGGCTGTTTGCTTCTATCTACAAATTGATTTAATTTTCTCATTACGTCTAGCATAGCCCAATATCGGTTTGCACCTGAACGCAATTCATCGGCTTTTTCTTCGAAATATTCTAATAATCCTTTAATATCCACAAATGATGTAAGTGGAATCAATTTCTTAGTTTGGACGTCTTCAAAAACATAAGTGCCTGCTCCACATGCAAAGTGAATCGATAATTCATATTTTGGTTTTTTGCTAAATGCTTCAATTACATCTGTCATTGGCATACAAGAGGGAACAGGGAACCAAGAATCAGTAGAAATTTCGCCGTTACTTTGCTCTTCAATTCTTTCAATACAATCAGGAATAGTAATTCTATATTTTTCTCGTTCTTTTTTGCCCATTCTTCCTGTGAGCGAAACAGGTTGAAAGTTGACAGCGTGTACTACATCCATATTCTTTTGAGCAAATCTAATTATTCCACCTAATTCATGATCGTTTATTGATTTAATAACTGTCGGAACAAAAACAACAGTCATTCCACATTTTCTAGCAGATTCTAGAGTATAAGGAATTTCCCAGTGATTTTTAGGGTTAGTACGCGGGGTTACACCATCAAAAGATAAATAAAGATTACTTACACCAGCATTTCGGACTTCGCGCATTGTTTCGGGAGAAAGTGCTAGTTTGATACCATTAGTATTTAATTGAACGTGATCTACTCCCTCTTCTTTCATTATTTTAATAACTTCAACAATATCGTCCCTAAGCATTGGTTCCCCACCAGTAACTTGTATAGAGTTTCCTGCAATGGGTCTTTCTGCTTTTAAAGTTTTCATC
>JAATVK010000092.1 GCA_014523485.1 Nitrososphaerales archaeon TH5894 | reverse complement strand
TTTATACTTGGAAATTAAAGTCATAAGAATTAATCGTAGAATGATGAATGTTAATGGTTGAACCATTAGAACGACCTCTGTCATCGTATATTCATACTCAATTTGTTACTGCTGATGAGAATTCTTCTGTTGCTGAAGCAGTTAAAATATTGCAACCAAAAAATGTAGAAATTATTTTAGTTACCTCATCATCAAATGGAAAATATGTTGGAATTGTAACAGATAGTGACATTTTAGAAAAGGTTGTTATGAAAGGAGAGGATTCCGATTTAATAACTATCAAATCCATAATGACATCTCCAATTATTACCCTACCCAGTTCATCGACAGTAAAAGAAGCTATTAAATTAATGCGTGCTCGCAAAATAAAACATCTGCCTGTTACTGATAGTACAATTAATAATGATGAAGAAAAAATTATTGGTACAGTAACACAACAATATCTTGCAGAAGTAATTCGTATAGCAGTTATTGAGAGAACCTTTAGAAGTTATAGGAAAATTATAAGAGAGCATTACAAACCAATTTTTGCAAATGTAGCAATTATTATGCAATTTACGGGATTGCTTATGATTATTCCTGCATTATTAGGCACCCTTTGGGGAGAATGGCAATCCTCAATTGGCATTTACTTGGCATTTGTAGGAATGTCTTTAACAGGATATATTATGAATACATTAGGAGAAAAAAGTCCACTCAATCTAAAACAATCATCCATTGTTGTTGTATTAAGTTTTGTATTGTTGAGTCTATTTGGAAGTTTACCGTATATGTATATCAATCCATTTTGGGGGGAATTGACCCCTTTTCTCTTTTTGCAAGTTCTTTCTTAGAAAGTGCATCTGGGTTTACAACTACTGGTATTTCGACAATAGTACATCCTGAAAATTTGCCTGATAGTTTTTCATTTTATCGTTCCTATACATTATGGGTTGGAGGATTAAGTTTTGTATATTTGGTTATGGCTTTGTACTATCCAGAAACAAAATTAGCAGGGATGAGACATCTATTGGGTGGTGGAATATTAAGATTCAAACAATTACTTTCTACAATAAGTGTCATATTTGCAATATATACAGCAATTCTTATTTTATTATTTATCATTTTTGGACATATAAATATACTTGATTCAATATCTTTATCTTTTGCTACTCTTTCTAGTGGCGGCTTTGTACCTACATCTACAATTCTTAATTCAGTAAATCCAATTACACTGGCTTTAATTATGGGTGGAATGATAATTGCAGCATTACCTTTTGCGTTTCATTTTGGTATCTTTAGTAAAGAGATAGAAGCTACAAAGGAAGTTAAAGAAATTTTGGTTTTTATAATTCTTATTACGATAAGCATCATTTTATTTTTATTTATAGAATCTTCACATTCGAAAAATGAATGGCTTTCTTCTGTTTTTCATGTCATCAGTGCATCAACTACCACTGGATTTCAATTTGTTGATTTTTCCCAAGTATCGACCTATGGCAAAATATTACTTATTGTATTAATGTTAATTGGAGGAACCGCCTTTTCAACAGCTGGTGGAATAAAAATCGCAAGATTAATACTAATTTTTCAAAAGCTAATTAATTATAAAAAAAATGCAACCACATTTAATGATGACAATAATCTTAAAAATAAGAATAATAATCAACCTACTTTTATTTCATCAACTGCAATTCAATTTCGAAAAAGAATTAAGCCTCTTTACAAATCAAATTATAAAGCTAAAAAATTACAAAAAAACAATGATAAACTATCAATGAGTATGGTTCCTTTAGATAAATACAAATTTCATATTCTTTCTGATAAAGCATTTAGAGAAGCATTATTTGTTGTTGTTCTATTAATTTTCTTTACAATGTTAACAGCAATATGTATTTATTATTTGAATACTAATACTATAAATAATAATTTTATTGATGTAATTTTTGAAACAGCTTCTACTGTTTCTAATACTGGATTATCAGCAGGTATAACTACTATGAATTTGGACGCTATATCAAAATTAATACTATCTTTTAATATGATAATGGGCAGATTTGAAATAATAGCTATACTCTACATTTTCATTTCTAACTTGAGGAGATAATAAAAAATACAAATCTAAATTAGTGGTTATAACAGGTGACTTTTTTCCTTTCAGACCCACAAATTACAAAACAAGACAAAAATTGGCTATATCCTAAAATGATACAAGCAATCAAAAAATTCTATCATTCTTTTCTTGTCTTTTCTCCTATGAGATTGTTAAATTTAATGAATTATGGATAATCATGAGAAAGGATGAATAGATAAACTCATGGCAAAGGACTAATTTTACTATTACTATTAAATATAGTGAACCCTAGAAAAGTAATTACCTTTGGGAGTTGAATGGACATGGTTTCAGTGTTCAATATCACCGAGTATTTATGCGATTATCTCATTGGGTTGCGAGGCATTTTTGCCTCTAAATCATTTAATATAAGAAAAATAGTTAAAATATATTTACATAAGTTGGTAATGATTTTATAAAAATATAATTTATATGGTCGGTGAATGAGATTTGTGATATGAATTTTAAAATAAGGATTAATATATTTAGTTTAGCATTAGGATCATTTTCTATTCTAGTGTTATCTCTATTATTATTACTATTTGATGATCATCAGACTATTATTCCCATAACTGCTCAACCTTCTGCTGAAAATACTAATAAAAAAGAAGATAAAAAAGATAGTAGTGGTGGTTTAACTACTATAAAAACCAAAATAAATCTCAATAACATAGATATTAAAAATCATGATGAATTAAAGTTGGTGTCATATCTTAATGGTGAAGGAAAGATTACTTATATATCGATTTAAAAGAAAGTAAAAACAAAATAAATTTAAAAGATAATTCTTTAACTGTTAATCTTAAATTTAATAAAAGTAATGATATTTCCCAAGTAATGTTTGATGATGAGTATTATGTATGTGGTTATGTAATAGATGATAAAATAAATACTGCTAACACAAAATCAAATCTTACATTATATGATTGTGACGAAGGGAATATTAGTTTAACTTCTACTGATAAAGACACAGTTAAACTATTCTATAC
>JAATVK010000091.1 GCA_014523485.1 Nitrososphaerales archaeon TH5894 | reverse complement strand
TGGGCTCAATAATTTTATAATATTCTACAAGTTTTCTTTTTTCATAGGATAATTCATTATTAACTTTTATTCTCTTTTTTCTAAGAAACTTAAATGCTAATATTACATATTTATAATTATAATATCTAAACATTTTAACAATTGAAAAACATCTTTCAATTTGATCGCTAGGGACATACAGCGATTCCCCTGTTCCTGATTTAGCTTCAATAACTAACAAAATAGCTTTATTGTTATTGACAGCTATTATATCTGGGAGACCAACACTGGAACCTCCCAGCCTTTTAGCGATCCAATTACGATTATTGAGTCTATTTACAATAGAATATTCATAACTGTATCCTCTGCTTCTACGAATATTTCCCAAGTATTTTTCTATTCAATAATCAAACTTTTATTAATTGTTAGTTTTAAATAGCGTATTTTACCAAGATAACAACTAATTAAAACTCTATATTATGAACATTAATCAACATTTATATGGCAACTGAGAAAATGAAGGTTTCACTTAACTCTATTAATGATGAATTGCAAATAATAGAAAATAGAAGAGAACAATTAATAAAAGAATCAAGAGATATTATTATTTTGTGTAGTCAGTCAATCGTATCAATTCACCAAGGTCATATACAAACAAGTCAATTAAAATTAGATAAAGCAAAAGATTTGTATTTGTCTCTCAAAAAATTAGCTCATACAGACCTTTTAAGATATCTGGCCATGTCAGAACAAGAATTGGTAGAATGTAGTCTCTTAATGAGTATAGTGAAAAATGAGACATTCCCAGGATTGAATGAAATGGGGGTTTCTAGCCAAGCCTATCTATTTGGAATATTAGATTGTATTGGTGAAATAAAGAGAATGATTTATGATATGGTTAGACTCGACAGATATGACAAGGCAGAATCTCTTTTTAGAATCATGCAGGAAATTTACAGTGATATTTATCCATTTTCTATATATGATAACATAGTAACTGGCATCAGAAAAAAATTGGATGTATGCAAAATTTTAATCGAAAATACAAGGGAATTGATAACAGAAGAAGCTAGACGGTCAATTATAATTGAATCATTAAAGAAATTGGATAATAGTCTTTAATGAATAGAAGAGATTTTCAAATAATATTAAATAAAGTAAAGTTAATTAGAAACTGTACTAAATTTTTTTTATACTTAGATGAGAGATAGTGAAAAAGTCCAAAAAATAATTTATGATGCTATTCAAAAAGGAAATAAGGTAATTACTGAAGAGGATGCAAAATCTATATTATCAGTATATGAGATAAGTGTGCCTGCATATTCTATAGTAACTAACGAATCAGAAGCTGGATCCAAAGCAAAGGAAATTGGCTTCCCACTTGTTGCAAAAATTGTATCAGATCAAATATTACACAAGACAGATGTTCAAGGAGTAAAAGTTGGCTTAAAAAACGAAAACGAAGTTAATGAAGCATTTATAGATATGTATAACCGTTTGGCTAAAGACTATAAAGTTAAAGGAGTCCTCTTAGAAAAGATGGTTCCTAAAGGAATTGAATTAATAGTGGGTTTGCAAAATGATCCTCAATTTGGTCCAGTCATGATGCTTGGCTTAGGAGGAATTTACACCGAATTATTCAAAGATATATCATTCAGAGTCCTTCCAATAACTAAGGAAGATGTATTAGATATGATAGACGATCTAAAAGCTAAAGTGATCTTAAAAGGGTTCAGAGGAGCAGAGCCAATAAATCTTGAAATGCTTTGTGATGCGATTCTCAAAATAGGTAATTTGGGAATGGATATAGCTAAATATATTGATAGCATAGATTTTAATCCCATTATAGTTTATCCAAATAATTATTATGTCGTTGATGCAAAAATTCTTCTAAAATCCGTTTCTGACGAAAATATCATCTCTCAATCAATACCTGATTCAAGTTATATGAATACATTCTTTAATACGAATTCAATAGCATTAATAGGAGCATCTCCCGAAGAAGGTAAGATAGGCAATTCTGTATTGAAAAGTTTATCTAAATATGATTATAAAGGTAAAATATATCCAGTAAATGCAAAGGGTTATAATGAAATTTTAGGATTAAAGGCATATAAAAATTTAGGAGAGATTAGTGAAAACATAGAGCTAGTTATAGTCACAGTTGATTTAAAATTTGTTCCAGCTATATTGGAAACATGTGGAACGAAAGGAATACATAATATGGTAATCATTTCTGGAGGAGGAAAAGAACTCGGTGGAGAAAGAGCAGAAATAGAACAAAAAGTGAAAGAATTATCTTCTCAATTAAAAGTTAGAATAAT
>JAATVK010000090.1 GCA_014523485.1 Nitrososphaerales archaeon TH5894 | reverse complement strand
CTTATACTTGTCTATTAATTCTACTAAATATAAAGACCTCCTAAATAATAAAAATAACGTCACTCAATAATTATCCATTATACTTTGTGAGTTAGAGATTTATTCATTTGATCTTACAAAAATAATTGATAATGTATGCTAATGATAATTCATTCATATGAATGGATATAGAGAAGGTTAAAACCTAGAATTGATCAATAATAAAGTGGAATGTGTTAATGTTTGAGATATTAAAGAATTATAAACAGTTTTAAATAAAACTATTTTTAATTTTATTGATTATATATAATTACCAGATGAAAGATTGTCTATGTAACAAATATGATAAAACCAAGGATTTACTTTTAGATATATTCGTTGTATCTTCTCATTTGAAATTATTAAGATGTATTAAATGTGGCGGATTAGTAGCTGAATGGACAGATAAAATTGCTCCAATAAAAAGAGCATATTCAAAAAAAGAACAGGAACTATTAAAATAATATTAAAAAGTAATTTCCAATTATGTGGCATTTTAAAAGTTGGAACATAAGTGGATTTATAAAGAAAATTAGATATGTATGTATGTTGTAATATAGATAATAAATGAATAATAACGATTCCTGTGATTCTCATGGTACAGCCTACAGAAAAAATAAAACCTTTGAAGAATGTAAAGAAATGGCGGTACTTAATTCCAATTTATTATCATCAGAGATAAATGATCAAGGAGAAGTTTCGTGGACTAGAGTACTTACAGTGGCAAATAATGATGAATTAGTTTATAAATTGACTTTAAAATATCTTCGCCAAAGAGGATTCGATATTGGTAACAATAAGACTCAGAGAGTTAAATACCTAGATAAATAAAAATAATATTTTTGTGTATGTGCAAGGTTTAAACAACTCAAAAACAGTACAATATCCACTAATTAATTATTTTATAATATGAATTAAAGAAATAAGAATACTCTATTTCTAGATCGATTAAATTCTATCAAATCTTATTATATACTTAATCAAAGAAAAAGAGTCTTTTCATTTTTTATAATTTCTTTTCCTTTTCTAAATTTCTATTAACAAAAAAGTTGAAATAATATTGTTAGATTCTTTCATATATCTATCTTCTAATATACCTGCCTATCTTTAAGTATAGCAGGAATTATTGAAATAAATACCATAATAGAGGAAACAAAGAATATTATATGTATTGAGTACAAGAACTTATTTTCGATTAATTCCTTACTTTCTTTTATTGTAGAAATAGAAGTGGCATTAGTATTATCTTTAACATTATTAGATTCAATATTTCGAAAATCTATAAAAATATCTTTTACTTGTTCTGCTGGCAATATACTTGTCATTATTAAAAATGAGATACCCAAACTTAAAGATCTTCCAACATAAAATAGAGTAGTACCTGTACTTGCCGATACTCCTCTTCTATTTGCAGGTACACTATTCATTATAGATGCTCTATTAGGAGATGTAAATATACCCATTCCTGCTCCAAGCAAAATAAAAGGTAATAGTAGTTCGATAAAGGAGGTTTTAATTTGTAGTTGTGTAAGTAGTAGAAAGCCTATGCCAGATAGGAATAGACCCAACCCTACAAAAAATCTAAAACCATACCGATCAGATAACCAACCACTTAAAGGTCCAAATAATGCTAAAGCAGCAGAGACAGGTAGCAGGTAAATCCCAGTTTCAACTGGACTCAACTTCATAAATGCTCCTTGGAGATAAAATGATATGAGAAATATAAAATCGCCTCTAGCTATTGAATTTAAAAGAATTGCTACATTTCCCCCTAAGAATGATTTAATCTTAAAAAGTGCGAAATGAAACATAGGGTAATCATGGGAAATAAATTTCTCTATAAAACCAAATGTGACGAGAAGCGCCAACCCTGAGAAAATAATAGCAAAATTTACCAAAAAATCAGATATAATACCAAATGAGGTAAATGTTATTCCTGCAAGGACGAGAAATAATCCTCCTGCAAATGAGATATTTCCAAGCCAATCTATTTTTTCTTTCTTAATTGATCCTAATTCTTTGAGATTTTTATAAGATGAAATGATACCAATAATTCCTATGGGAACATTGATCCAAAAAATAGATCTCCAACCAAGATATGAAGTTAAAAACCCACCAAGAACCAGTCCTAGTACTGAACCTAACACAATGGCAATTTGATTTATGCCAAGGGCTTTACCCCTTTCATTTGATGGAAATGCATCAGTCAAGATTGCTACACTATTTGAAAAAAGAAATGCAGCACCTACTGCTTGAAAAATTCGAAATACAACCAATTGTTCTCCTGTTTGTGAGACACTGCATAATGCAGATCCTACAGTGAATATAAGGAAGCCCAAAGTGTATAGCTTTACTCTACCTAAAATATCCGCAAGACGACCAAAATTTAAAAGAATAGATGCAGTAACAAGAGAATACCCAATTACAATCCACACCATAGTAAAAAGAGAAATGTCAAGTTCTGATACAATGAGAGGCAACGCGATAAATATAATATTTGCATCAAGAGACGCAATAAGGGTTCCAAGGGTGGTATTTCCTAACGCTATCCACTTGTATGAAATAATTAATGGATTTCTCTTAGTATCCGAGGAATCTGAGTTGACCAATCAACTAATCTTTAGTTAATAAAGTATTTGTATTATATTGATGTTTATTAAAAGAACAGATTACAGTTTAAATTATTCGTAATAAAAATTATTTTAATAATCTTCTTCTATTG
>JAATVK010000089.1 GCA_014523485.1 Nitrososphaerales archaeon TH5894 | reverse complement strand
TTGTATTTTACCATTTATTTTATAATATGGATATTTTAAATATTAATGTAAAAGTCATGTTTTATCATTTTTTGTTATTATATCACAATATTTTATTGAACGGTAATAATCTCAAAAAGGGATACAGCATCATATAATAATTTTGTTTTTAAATATTGTAAGTCTTTTAATATTATGTTACCAAACCCTGTTATAATGAGAATTCTCAGTTTTAATAAGTTAAATTATAATTTTTGAACCAAAATTTCATAAAATTTAGCCTTACACTTTAGAATTTACTATACTGTAAAATTTAATTAAATTGACAAAATCTTATAGTGTTTTAGTAATTGTATCACGCATTAAGTAATTTTCAACATAATATTTATCTTATTAAGGATTATAATAGTTAGAAGAATTTCTAATTGTTTAAGTAATGTATGTTAATTTAATCTTCTAAAAATCAAATTATATTAAATTATATTTTTAACAATTAATTCCTTCAAAATTTGGTTTTGAAATTTTAATACTATTTGCTATTTCCTCAACGAATGGAGCATATTTATCAAATTTCTCTTGATCCTCTGTTTCTAATTCTATTTGATATACTTTATCATATGCAAGTATATTTATATCCATAAAATAAGTTTTATATCCGTGAAATTCTTCACTATAGACTAATTTTTGAGCAGAAAAACCGCCTACCTCGATGATATTATTTTGCATAACATCAATTTTTATTTCATCTTCAGACTCAAGCGGTGCAAAGATTTCAGATACATATTCTATTGTTTTTTCTCGATAATTTGAAATATCCCATATATTCATGTAAATAAGGTTAAAAATATCATCTGGATCAGGAAAAATAGTAACAAATGATCTTAATCTTTCAGATTTATAATCATCATTTTCGACTTGCCAGTCTTCGTTGTATTGAATTGATACACCACATTGTTCATTTGTATATTCTAGAGCAAAAGCATTGTTTCCTATTGTAAGTAAAAGGATGGATGTAATAGCCATTGTGAACCCTGTAAGCACAATTGACTTTTGTACTCCATTCATATGTATATTATAATAATTGCCTATCTTATTAAACTTTCATATAGAAGAATCAAATATAATAAAGTAGTAGAACAATCGATGATCTTAAATATCATAAAAAGTTAAACTGTTGTTGATGATAAATTCGAAAATAATTATTTTAATGGGTTTAGTTACGAGCGGTCTCTGTTTTACCAAGTAACTTACCTAATGAATTTCAAATACACGCAACTATAGGCTGCGACCCTTCATATCCCGATATATGTCTCCCCACATCTCCAGATGTCAATTGTGTGATATTTCAGACAAGCGTTTCCAGGTTTTGCCACCCGACCCTCATGGACTTGATACAGATGGAGATGGCATAGGTTGTGAATCATAATTAATTACAAATAATTAACAGTTCAACAATATTCCAAACTAAACATTTTTTTTATTATTACCTACGCAACTATTTTTTCAGATAATAACTTTCGAACTACAAAATCGTGTCGAAATCAGTTCACATACCTCCGAGCCCGCTAACCAATTGGGCTCATATACTAGTGAGTTCCTATGAATAAGTTTATAATAATCTATTTAATTCTCAAAAACATTGTATTTCTTTTCTCTTCGAAATTTTCTATTGGTTCAAAACCCCATTCTTTATAGATGTCTATTTTATCCTCTTCTGCTTCAACTATTATTATCTTGCAAGCAACTTCTTTTGATAAATCTCTAGCTTTGGAAACAACCCAATTAATCATAATATTCCCTAAGCCTTTACCTTTATAGTCAATATGTCTAGCCATTTCTCCTATTAAAATTCCTGGCACATAGTTGCGATGAGTCATTCTCCCTAGATCAAGATGTTGTGATCTTGACAATTGACTCATTACCAAGGTTACATAACCAACTATTTTATTGTCACCAGTTACAAACAACCATAATTTTTCAATTCCTTTATCATCATCTTCCTTTGCACACAGACGTAGATAATCTGCAAAATATTGTTTTTCACATTTAAAATTTGATAGATCTACAAACTCATTAATAGCTCTTGTTAAATTGTAAACTTTAATATCTATATCTGGTAACTTATTGCCGTCTATTTTCAATTAAAATAAAGATTAATCTGAGTATACTTTTAGCCTGCTACCATTTTTAGCCATCTCATCGATATTCTTTCTTTGTTCTTCGCTAAGTGGTTCATCGAGTTTTTTCATAAGGTAGTCCCACTCTTTTTCATTTAATGGTTTAGGGTATCTCACGATATCTGTTTGATCTTTCATATTATAAAAATATAGCTAATAACAGAATTATAATCTTAAAATATAAGTTCACCGATCCGCACTACTTGTCGTACTCGAAGCCCTCTAAGCCTTGATTTTTAGTTATTGAGCCCATTTAGTCAATGGGAACGCAGATATGAATCCAAAGATTTCTAATTACCTAATACATCATTATTTTGATATAATTCCTGAAATAATAATAAAAGTTCTCTCCTTAAACAAAATATCAAAAATATTACTTAGATGTCGTATTCTTTATCTCTTTTTATTGCTACATCTATATCCTTCTTCAAGGATTCATCATCTTTTCCTATATAGTCTATTCTTAAAGTATCGGCAATTGATTCTAACTTTTCTCGAGTTACTTTATCTGCATTATGAAGTTTATCAACTTCTTTTTTGCTAGTATACGTGCTTTCTCAAATTCTGATGTAGCTTTACCGAATGATCGAGCCAATTCAGGAATTTTTTTTGCACCGAATATGATTACTACTATTATTAATATTATAAATATCCATTCATAACCTCCTGGAATCAACATCAACATATTAGCAAAAAGATCTATAAGTTTGGAACATATTCTAAATATATAACTTTTACCTATTAAAAATTAAAAACTAATAGCCTAATTTTGGTATATTGTATTGTAATTCATAATATGTGATTAATAAGACTTTAAAAACCTGTTTTGCATTCAATATGAAAAGATTCTATTTCTCTAGAAGAACTATTATGTAGAGTTAACAAATAATCAAAATCAAAAATATGTTAGGATTGATTTCAACATATTCTTTTTCTAACATGAGTTTGCAATAGTGCGGTAACTGGAACAGCATCATCGAGGAAGAACGTGAAGGACCTCCTCCATATACTGATTAGCAGCGGCTGCTGCCTTCTCTGGATTGCTGCCGCCCTGACGCGCACTCAGATAAGGCGCGTACCAGTCCCACCAGTGATGCTCGACGTGTGTCTTCTCGAATCTTAATTTGTCCCAATATGAGAGATAGATAAAAGCAAACCCAAAGATGATACTTTATAACTTATCCTAAAATTATGTATATTCCTTGATTCTATGATTATTCATTTATTTTTAATTTGAACTTTCAAATGATAATTGGTATATTAATATATCTAACATTATTTTATCGTCAATTGATAAACCTTAGTTTTGAGATTATTTTTGAACTACAAAATTGTATCAAAATTAATTAGTTGACTATCCAATAAATATTGTCCATCATCAATGCTATTTAATATTATATAGTTATTTTATTGACTAGTCAGATATAAGCGACAAAAAAGTTTATTACATATACATTATTAACATTTGATGTACTCTCTAGGACGTAATGTAAAAAGTATTGTAGAGAACAATTATTAAGATACATATCATAATGACAATACACTAAACTCTGACAATACATATTGTCATCTTTCTAAAAGAATATCGTAGAAGGAAAAATAGAGTATCTTAAAATATCTTTATAATTATCACATAACTAATAATTAATAGATAACAATGTTCAATTTAAATTTTTTAACTAATGCAAATCATTCATATTTCTATTTCTTCTCATTTACATTGATAATTTTTCTTTGTATATGCTATTATTTTTTATTTTTTATTAACTTTAATGCATTTGCTATAACTGTACCTCAATTCTCTAGACATGAGATAAATTCAGGGATTCGAGATGGAATCCAAATAGGAGAATACATGCCTATCCAGACATCTACTGATTATAAATCGCCTCTTGATTTAGCTACTGATATTCAAAAGGTAACATATTATAGTGATGGTAAAACTCTTAATGCAACTCTCTGGCTTGGAAATAAAACTATTATAGATCCTTCAAAATTTGGTACTGTTGTTTTACTATACGGTGCATTATTTGATATTGACAAAAATCCTGCTACAGGAAAATTTGGAGTTGACTTTCAACATGAAATTCAATGGAATAATTATTCCAAAGAATGGAATAGTTTTATAGTAGAACAATCTTCTAAAGATTATTTTAGGACTGTTTTTAGTCAAGAGAACTACACAGGAATTCAAGACAATGTCAATTTCGTATTAATGTCTCAAGACTTAAAATTTTTAACATCACCTGAACATTTCAAAGTACTATACTATACTGTTACTATTTACAACAACACAAAAACTACTGTAGATATGACAAGTTGGATAGACATTCCGCCTCCAACATATACTTTTTCAACCATTCCTGATCCAATAGTTCTAACTCCAGGTGAGCAAAGGGATATTGGAATACAATTAGAGTCTAGCGAAGGAATAAATCCGGAAGTGGTTGATTATATACAACTAGAAAATAATGAATCTTTGATAAAGGTTA
>JAATVK010000001.1 GCA_014523485.1 Nitrososphaerales archaeon TH5894 | reverse complement strand
TATATGGTTAATTATTTTTACTCCTCACTAACTAATCTTAATAAGCAAACAAAACCATTGCAAGACTTGTTGTCTTAGTCCGGATCGAAATGATCTACAAGTCCTCTTGTTGTTGTTCACTATGACAATTAATTTATCTCAAGTTATTAAATAGAATATATTATAATTAATAATTAATTCTAATACCAATCGTCCTAGTTGAAAATATACATCATAGCGTCTAGATTGTTCCTACTATCAGCTCTTGAATTCTAATATTATACTATAATTTTAATTTCTAGGTAAATTTTAGGAAGAATAATTTACTTCATGGTTATTATTACCTAAAAAATAATAAAAGTCTTCTTAAATTGTTTGTTATCTAATATTTATTAATGATTTGGACATTAATATCCATAGTTGTAGGAATAATAATTTTGGTTCTGTTATTGAGATTTTTGTTTGGAATAATATAGAAAGAGGATATCTGAAGGATGAATTTTACTTCAAAATTTATTCAGGCTGCGCTTGGTATCTCATTCTTCAAGGTAGAAGAAATCAAAAATAACAGTATTAAAGAATTGCTTGAAATCAAGTCAAAGATTAAAGAGGATCCTATAGTAGTAGAAAATTGGTTTGATAACGAAATTAATAAAATAAAAAATATAATAGACAATAATTCCTCTATTGATATTGAATCTCTAATAAATAAAATAAAATAAATTGTTACCATCTCTTCAACAAAATATTCCTCATCAAATGGAAATTCATTAACCCATCTTAAATTCCCTTGAAGAAAGAATTATACAAAATTATAAATAAAGATGAATTTCAAAAAATCAACTACAATAACATTCTTTTTATTTTTCATATTGTATCCAATATATTCTACAAATAATCCTCGCAAATTTAAACATAATTAAGTAAATTATATGTTATTAAATATACATATATTACTTCCTTTTAGAATAATAAGCATAATAACTAAAATACTATCATAAGCAATGGTTACGAAATATTTAATAATGAAAATATATAGGATATTATGATGTTAGATTTTTTTGAATCCTGATTAGGCAGGTTGTGATTCCAATTTTTGTTTTACTGTTTGAGCTACTTGTTGTAATCCCTTTTCTATCCTATTGTTAGCACTATCTCCTGAAAGAAAATTTGCAATTTTTCCTGAACTAGGTAATTCATAATCAATAGAATGACTTATATGTGTAGTATTTTGACTTCCATTAAATTCTTGTACACTTTTCCAATATTTAAATGGTCCATCCTTTTGTTCTGTTATTAGTCTTTTATTTGGTTCTTTATCAGTTACTTGTAAAATCATCTCATCTTTTCTTCCCATATATTCTCCTTTTACTTTCATTTCAGACCCTTCTTCATTCTTTGAACCTGAAAGTGATTGTGATTCCTTAACAATATCCTGTGGCCATGCTTCCTTTATGTTATCTGGATTGGTATAATATCCATATACTTGTTCTACTGGAGCATTTACGTCTATTTCATATTTGACTTTTGTCATGATGTTTTCTATGAAATATAATTTATAAAGGTTAATAAAATTGAGATGCCCGTTGGGCACTATAAGAATATCTTCAAGTTTCGATCTGATGTAGATGTGTTTACCTTAATAATATCAATTCTTCTTATCAATAACCAATATATTATAATTCTCAATTATATCAATTTAAATATTCTTTGGTTAATTGTTATTAGAAAAGAACAAAAAGTTTTAGAAAATCAAGAAATTCGTATATAATAATTTTTATTTATAATTATTTTTTATTTACTTGTATTTGTGCAACCTAAATGATTTTTGATTATCGGGTTATAGTTGTATTTGATGTTCTCTTTAAGAGACTCAGTTGCAGCTATCCGTAGAGAGGATATTCCTGTCCTAAATGGGTATGCACCACTCCCTTGAAAAGTCAAAGGGTTTATCCATTCATATAACATATTTGAATGTACAACATTGTCTGAAACAAATTTTGACAGCAAAAAACTGCAATCATCCATCTTGCCAAACCTAGTTCGTGCAAGTATTTCTATTCCTGTGATCCAAGGCCAAAAAGTATGATTATGATATTCATTTGTTTTAAGAAGCCATGGACCTGTCTTTGTAATTTCTGTTTCAGTTACCAAAGGTAAATTATTTTTCCAAGCTCTTTTCTTTAATGCTTCCAGAGTACTTAATGCACGTTTACATGTATCTAAATTAATATTATTAGTATAACTTTCAGATTTGGAATATTCTCTTCTATTAAGGCTATCTACATGTGTACTGTTTGTATTTATGCTATCTTCTGTTAATGCAACAAGATATAGAGAAATATCTTGTGTGACAAGTCTATTATGCATCTTCTTATCTAAATGCAAATCAGCGTCAAGAAGATCAATATAACATCCATCTTTTGCAGACCACATCTTGTCTTCTACTGCCAATATTGCTCTGTTGGTCATATCCTTTAGCCTTTTTGATTCTTTTTTGTTTCCTATCTTTCTCAATAATATTGAAAAATTTTTTAATGCAAGAATCCAACAGGCTTGACTATAAACTACTTTTCCGATTCGTAGAATTGTATCCATCCAATCTTCATTATGTTTCTGTTCTAATAATCCATCATTATCTATATCCCTATTTTGTAGATATAGTATTGCCTTTAGCATACATGGAATCAAAAAGTTAATGATATCGGTCAACGAAAACTTTGAGAAAGGAATTTCATTCTCTCTATTATCAACTCTTTCATTCAGTGATAATGTAATTACAGGCTCGGTTTTAGGATTATCTTTCAAATCAAGCAGATTAGATAGAATCCATGATGTAGTGGATATCATTAATGCTATAGAGTCAATATCTGGATTTTGTCCATAAACTTCGCAAAAACCTCTCTCATAATATATTGTAGTAGGAAGAGCACCATCAAATTTCTTTTTAGTATTATCATCTGCAATAATTGAATTAAAATCCATCTCTGGAGAACCTCTTCCATACAATAACGGTTTTATTTTCAAATTACAATACAGGAGAGATAGAGAGCGTTCTGTTGAAATTATTTGATTAGACCAAATTAAAACAATTTGTTGAAGTGCCACTTTAAAATGGCCTGATAGAAATTGATCTTTCAGGATAAAAGCTGCATCCCTTGACCATATTGCCTTGTAATAGCCACCAGGATTGATACCTTTGTCTACTTCTGTTTGTGTATACTCAATAAATTTATTCAAACGTTCCACAAAGATCTTTTTCTCTTGAGCTAAAAGATTCACTATAAAGCCCGATCAGCGAATTAAACTATTAAATAGTTTTCGAAAAAATATTAGATATAGGGATATGGAACATTTATCAAGTAACTTTTGTAAATGAGGTACAAAAGCAATGGGTACAAACATCATAAAGAAAGAAAAAGTAAATGAGGATATAAATTATAAATACAAATGTGAAGAGTGTGGAATTAACTTTGGATATAGTTTAGGAGATATGGAACTACATAAATTAACTGTACATTTACAAAAAGGAGATGTGGAAATAAAATAACTATTAATAATAGATTTACATATCTGCATCATTTTT
>JAATVK010000088.1 GCA_014523485.1 Nitrososphaerales archaeon TH5894 | reverse complement strand
GCTGATTTTTACATATGCGGACCAGGAAATGATATAGCAGTACAGTTTAACAATTTGGAAGGAGATAGAAAAACTGCAGATTGTGAATCAGTAACAAGATAAAAGTTATAATAATGAATAATTATTATCATTAGCGGTTATAGACGATAGAGCACGGTTATCTTTGCTGTTAATCATTATTTGTTATTCTGTTAAAGGTAAAAAGCCATAGCCCACTCCTCCTCTTACGCTGCAAGCAATAATAGAGGGCTATGCCTACTTGTTATGAACTATGCCAATCTATGGTGTTGTTTGGTATATTCTTTCTGTTGTACAAGATATTTAAAAATCAGGAAACAAGGTTAACAATCAATTTATGTAGATTTAAGTCATAGTCTGAATGGGTAAAATGCCGTCTACGACAATGATTCAGACTATGACGACTCGGCTAATTTTGTCTAGTACAAAACAAGAGCAAGTATAATGTAATAATTATAGAATAAAATAATACTTTTATTTAGGTTTACAAATTCTCATGGTCTGAAATTAATAATCATTTTAATAATTCCAATAAGTATCCGTTATTAGGTTAAAAAAAAGTTCTGAGATAAGGCTCAATGATGGATTGTCAAAGCAATACATTCTAATGGTACCAAATAAATTGGGATTTAACTCCTCAAGTTTAATTGTCACACCCCCATCCCATTGAATCAGAAAATGATCATCTTGACTTCCAAATACACCGCCAGATATACTTTCAAGTGTAAATAAATTATATCCATTTATTAAGAAGTCAGCTAGGTCAGATGAACGTTGTGACTCGATAACGAAATCTGTCCAATTGTCCTCCGCTATTATTCCATACACATTAATAGAATTAAGGAAAGTTATTTCTAGTATCCATTGTGGACTTTGTGTTCCACTAGAACCTATCTGACATTGTATACCTTGTACACATTGTTCTCTTGGAAGTCCTTAAATTCCTTGAGGACCCTGTGGACTTGGAAGATGAACATTTTTTAAGTCATGTGACCAATACGGATTCTTTAACTAATGACAGTCAATGATCTGTTTGTATATACTTGCAAATTTCATCTTTCATGTATTCTGATATGTGAATTTAACAAGCAGGAGATGGAAATTTTGTCATTATTCTATATAGTGAAAATAATTCTAAATTAAAATATCTAGAGCTAAATTTCATAATTTGTTATGCATTTCGTGAAATCTTATTAGTTAAGGATAATGCATTTGCATTCTCATTTCGGATAATGAATTATAATAATTATATAGAATAAGATATAGGCTGAGGTATTAGTTTACTGGTTATAGCTGAAAAATTCTATTAACAAATTCTAAAAGTATTATTTAGTGAACTAAATATTATAATATATATAAGCTTCACAATTACCGTAATGAATTCTATAATAATTATAAGTAGTTATTATATATATTAAGTAAATATTAATAAAAAGTGCACATTCGGAATACAGAATTTACATGGTCTTTATTATTTTTTATGTTAATTATCGTTATGATAATAACTATTACTAATTATAATTACACTGATTATCATTTCTCTAAATTATATATTCATGCAGAACCTAATGAAAACAACAAAGGAGATGAAAAGGAAGAACAAGAGGCTAAAATAGACAAAGAAGAACAAGAACAAACAAAAGATAATGATAAAGGTAAAAATAATGACGAAAAGGAAGAACAAGAGGCTAAAATAGACAAAGAAGAACAAGAACAAACAAAAGATAAAGATAAAGATAAAGATAAAGATAAAGATAAAGATAAAGATAAAGATAATGATAATGACGAAAAGGAAGAATCAGATTCCTATCAAATAGATCCTGCTTATAGATCTTTCTTTCCTATAAAACGAATAGTAATTCCTGATGTTTATCCAAGTTTACCAAACGGAGAGTCATACAGATTCAACATTACTTATCCAAATGATAAATTCCAAGTAAATAAAGAAGATAAATCAAATGTCTTTACAAAACAAAATGCTGATGGAAGTTGGAGAATAGATTTTGGCAAGCCAAGGATAGATATCCATACCAAGGATGCAGGTATACTACCTGATAAATTGGGACAATTAAATAATTTGTCTGATGGTAAAATTCAAAGTTGGGATTATTCTGAATTAAAAAAGATCGGATATTGGTATAAACCAACTGATTGGAAAAATATAGAAGTCACATTGATTTTTAAGTTACTTGATTCAGCACGTTCTAAAGGAGATCAACATTCTATTTCAATAGTAACTAGATCAATATCACATAGTCAACTTGATAATGAACATAAGAAAGGACCCAATTTTTTTTGTGGAGGATCAAGTTATCACAACAATATATCAAATGAAGGACAGGTAAGAATGAAAAAAGAGCAATATCATATTGATTATGAATGGGAACGCTACAATGATGAAATGTTAGCAGTAGGAAACCTCTATAATAAAATAGTCGGTTTCAAAGGTATAGTATACAATATCAATAATACTGCAGTAAAACTAGAAGCTTGGGTTGATGCAGAAAATGGTGGTAAAGGGCCCTATAAGAAAATACATCAGGCAATAGATAATGGAAATTGGGGAGATGCTATGAAGTTATGTGGTGCTGAGACAAACGGTCAAGCAATTACTTGGGGTTCTCCAATTGTTATAATCAAGGCAAACGATTTCAAGTTTGATATTTATGATATGCAAATAAGAGAAATACTTCCTCCAACTAAATTGTATGATAATAGTAATGTTATCATTACAAAATAAAATATTTTCAATATATAATAGAATGATTATTTTACTTTTATGAGAAGACGATTTAGAATTATCACATATCTATGACACTTTAATTAGTAATATATAAATCATTAAAGTTAACAGATATTATTAATTATAATTTGAACACATTTATCAAATCAATATAACTTATAGAAAAATTCTACAAAAACATCATTAAATTTACTTGAATGATATGAAAAGATAATAAACTAATAATATATAATTCTATATTGGAACTTATGAACCATGAGACAATAAGAGGAAAGTATATGAATGTACTCATTTATAAAATAGACATTTTATGATATTATATTGATAGCGTATAATATAATTACATTATCTACTAAAAATAAAATAAAATTAAATTAAACTAAAAATAAACTTAGTATAAACTTAACAGAAATTGTTTTATAACTATTTTTACTGTAATTTTTATACGGCAAAATTTATCCTGAACAAATAAATACATCAAAGGAAATTCTATACTAACTAATTAAATGAGATCTAAAATTCCAATTACAACGTATATTGCTTTTATCATTCTTATATTTTTTGCTAGTAGTATTTTTTTAGCATCTAGTTCTGAAACGGTCTTTGCTGCTAAAAAAAATGATAAAGATGATAAAGAAGATGAAGACAAGCTCATAGTTAAAGCCAGTATTAATTTGGAAAATATAGATATGGAAAATACTAAATTCATACGAGTCATTGGTTTTATAAATGGTGAAGAGGCCAAACAAGATATTCCTATTTCTACTATTGACAAATCTGATGATAATTTAGATGTTGAATTAAAAGTAAATGAAGAAAATGAGATAGTTGAAGCTGATACGCCCGATGAATTTTTTTTATGTGGATATCAAGTTGGAGATGTGATGACAGAATACAAATCCTTTGCAAAATTTGATTGTAACGAAGGTGATATTCTTGGCAATCCAACTGAAATTAATCTGTTTAAAGCTGATTCACAAGTATATACAAAAAGCAAAGCAGTATATGATGCAAATCTGAATAACTTAAATAGCTCAAATAGCGATACAGTTAAAATAAAAATTTATGCTCCTCTGGCAGATAAAAAAGATACTGAAAAGTTAGTTATAGCTGCCATGATAAAGGGTCAAATTCAATCAGAAGTTATAGAAGATGTTCAGGCAGAACTTGACAAAAGTGATGGTAATACAATAAGCAGAACATTTACTTTCGATCGAAAGACAGATATCGGCTTAATACAAATTGGAGACAGATATCATGCTTGTGTGGCTAGTGAAGATCTGAGACCACCAGAAGGTTCTGAATGTGAAAAGAGATTAATTAAAAATCTTGATACAATCAATTCCTTGCCAGCACGATAGAAAAACTAAAGAAATTGGTTGATATTACTTTGTATTGGTTCATTATATAAAAAACTATACGGAAAAATAAAATATCCATTTAATTAATAAAATCTCTATTTATTGATCCCAGTAATAAATATAAACTGGATCTGGAAAATTATTATATGAAAAAATAGGATCAATTATCAATGTGACAGGCCAATTTATTTAAATAAACCAAAAAAGAATCCATCATTACTAGTTGATTTTTTCTTCTCATCTTTTGTTGTATTTTCGGGATGGATGGAGCTCTCTTCTTCTTGTTTTTGTTTTAATGATATATAATTGTCTGTATTGTCATATCTTATCTTTTCACAATCATTTTGTTGAGGAATTGTGTCATTTTGAGTAACATTGAAATCTGTTATTGTGTCGTTTCCTGTACTACATATGAATACATCTTGCCCAAGTCCTCCAGTAAATGTATCATTTCCTGGACCTCCTATTAATATGTCATTTCCTCTATCACCGTATAATCTGTCATTTCCTTTTTCACCTTCTATTCGATCATTCCCTGCTTTTCCCCTTAGAACGTCTCTTCCTTCATTACCAAAAATAGTATCATCTCCACTTCCCCCACTAATATCATCTCCAGCTTCTTTTCCTGTTATTGTATCATTACCATTTAATCCTTTAATAACATCCTTACTTTGGGTCCCTGTAATGTTATCTGAATTATCAGTTCCATTGATCTCATTTGCCCAGGCTATATTTATTATATTATTATTATTGTTATTATAACCATCCTTTTCGATATAATCCATGTCTAAATTTAATAAAAATATAAACACTAAAAGATAGAACATAAAAAAATACGCATAAATAGAATTATATTTTACAAATTTATTACCATTTCTATATTTTAGAGTTTTTTTACAAATTTCTATCATTTTCTAGGTATAAAGAGAATAACAACAAAGCAATTAAAAGAACTATTGCAATATTTTTACTTAAATTTTAAATAGAAAATTCGACAAACTTTTTGAATAGAATAAATAACCTATAATTATAGAAGCATTTTAAATAATCAATTGTATTCAATTTATTATCTGTTTCTTGGCATTAAAGAACAGTAAATTGAATAATAAGTAATTAAAAATCTACTTTTCCAAACTCTAAGAAATATATTTTCTTAAATTATTAGAAGAAAGTTAAGGTGCATCTCTTTTTCCAGAATAGACTTTTGACTCTGATGCTGATAACAAGGTACAATATTGTAAATTAGAAGATCCTGAATATTACAACAAGTCTTTTTCGTCAATAAATTGTAGGTTATTCTTAATGAAGATATTTAAGGTGGTGTTTATTGAAATCTAAATGATTTTAAATCAAAAGTTAATTAATTAGATATAATTTTTATATATCAAGCCTCACTAGCGCATACTGTGAAAGTTTTGATCTCAAATTTAATAATAATAACAAGCATCATACAAACTATTGGAATTTTATCTAACCCCACACTCATTGGAGGTAAGTGGAGTACCACTTTTTGATTCAGGTTCAGTACCTCCAGGAATGTTATGGGATAGTACGTTTGATTCAGTAGGAACGTTCGGTTATCATTGTTCAATACATCCATGGATGACAGGTAGGGTTATGGTTGGCTAATTAAAAAATAATCTCTTTTTTAACACTTATAATGAATTAAACTCAGTACAATTCACAAGTTACAAGCAAACAACGTATAAACAAGGTTCTAGAAGTATAGATTCTAATGGTTACAACCGAATATTTTAAAAATTCGTCTTTTTGTTCCAAAAAATTGGTATAATATAAATTATATTTTCATTTATCTTTCTTTCACTATTCAGCTAATTTTAAACTTGTATGAGACACTTTTCAAACAAAAACAAATAGAGATCTTTTTTTCTATAAAGATTAATTTATTAATTTATTTTGAAGATGGTATGATATCAAGAATTATAAAAACCCTACTACTATTCAGAGTTAGAAAACTCACAATATAATCATTTTTCAATGTTGTTTATTAAATAGTGTATAGAACTAACAAATTCAAATTAAAGGTGAAAGTAAAAAAAAATAAAATTAAACATTAAAAGTTAATTGCTTATCATTTATCCTTCATCATCGTTTTATCACTAGTTGAATTTGCCATCATTATTTGTCCACGAATTTCACCATTAGGATATTTCTCTGTATGGACATTTACATATGTGGTTCCATCTGACATTGCAGTTGCTAGGTCAGATATTTGTTTACCTTTCATTGGTCCTTCTAACAGATTTGCAGTGATATTTCCGTAGGATAATTTACCATTGATTGATTGTGGAGTGTCAGATTTATATAATGTTACAAGAATAGGTCCATTTTCACCTTGTTTTCCAGTATGTATGTGAGCCTTTGTGATTCCTTGCATATCAGTTACATTGAGTTTAAACCATACCTTGTCTTGCATTGGTTTAAACCATGCCTTACCAGTTGCAGTAGCTTGGACAGGTGGAACTTCTTCTTGACCTGAAAGTTTTGCTTTAAATTTTTCATTTTGTGCCAAGGCTATGTGGTTCGAAAATGTGATTGCACAAATCATAGTAATTGTAGCAGCAATAAGAACCGTTATTGTTAGAACTGAGGATATATTGTTATTCTTTCTCATTAGCTTTGTTTGCACTACATCGTATTTAATACATGAATAAAAATTTACTCTAATGGTAACAACTTGCTTTAGTTAATAAAATGTAATTGCAAATACAATCTATATCAATCATTTTTAAATATCAAACTGAAAGAATGATAATAATTATCTAAATTATAATTCTATACAAAGAGTTATTTAGCTAGCTTCATAGTTTCTAAAATCAATATTTTCAATCTGGTAGTTATATAACCAGTTTTGATATCAATTTGGGTTTGCTTATATAATTTTGAATAACTTAATCTTAATGAAATACCATCAACAACAATCAATAAGAATTGGAATCAAATATTCAAATCTTAATACCTATTTCTCGAAATAACAATTTGAAAATATATGTTTATGCCTCTTATTATTATCTTATGATTAAAGGAATACAATCAAGATTATACAATATAATATTCTCATCAAATTTCAAGAAGACGAAGATATGTAAAGGATAAATATTGAAAAAGAATAACTATATTAATAATTATATATGTATATATATTTTTATTTAAATAAATTTATCAAGGTATTATTTATCTTAATAAATGTAACAAATAATTTATTGCAGTAAGTATTTTTTATTTACGTTCATTTGACTATTATTTTATCAAATTTCCTCTGCTGCTCTAACTACTACTTCTGAAAGTGCAGGATGTATGTGTATAGTTTTAGTGATGCTATCTATTGTACCATCGCCTGTTCTCATTGCCACCAATACTTCATGAATTAAAATAGAAGCATCTGTGCCAATAATATGGCATCCAAGGATCTTTCGATTATTTTTATCAACTAAAAATTTTACAAAACCATCATTATCTTCTAATGCTTTTCCCATTCCTGTATTAATATACTGATATGTAGATTTATTATAGAGCATATTCCTAGTTTTTAATTCCTGTTCTGTGAACCCAACACCTGCAACTTGTGGTGAACTAAAAATTGAATGTGGCATAGCAGTATAATTAACAGATTGTTTTCTATTGGGGTGTATAATATTATTATATACGTATTTTGCTTCAAAATTTGCATTATGTTTAAATTGATATCGACCCACAATGTCTCCTAATGCAAAAATTCCTTTTACAGTTGTTTCAAGGTATTCGTCGACCTCTACAAAACCTTTTCCATTTATCTTTACTCCTGTATTTTTTAAGTTAAGTTGATCAGTATTAGGAATTCTACCTACAGAAACAAGTAATTGATCTGATTCAAGTTCTATCTTTCTTCCGGCTTTATTTTTGGCTATTATATAAAATCTCTTATCGATGCTATTACTATCATTATTACTACTATTATTTGATAATACTAACTCTGTTTCAAATCCTAGATACAAATTGTATTTTTTAGCAAAAACTTCTGTGAATTTACGAGATATTTCTCCATCTTCCTTAGGAATCAAAAAATCATTACGTTCTATTATATTAATAGTAGTTCCTAAGCTACCAAAAAAATGTGCAAGTTCACATGCTATATATCCTCCACCAACGAATGTAAGTATGCGTGGTTGTTTCTGAAGACGAAGCGCTTCATCACTTGTAATAAAACCTGATTTGACAAGTCCTTTTATTTTTGGAATACGAGGCCTGGTTCCTGCTGCAATCACAATTTTTTCTGCAGTTATAATCTGTTCGCCATTATCATCAGTACTATCATTATTGTTTTTTTCTTCTATTTCCCCAATTGCAATTGTTTTATGCCCAATAAATGTACATTTTTTTGTAAAAAGTATTGGATTTTCTGATTGTTGTAACCCATTCTTTATTTCTTCTGAATCATAATCAGTGATTCTATTTACTCTATTTACAATTTTTTGGTAGTCTATAGAGATACCATCAATCTTTATGCCGAATAGACTAGCTCTGTTGATTGTTTGAATTACATCACTGCTGTGTATAAGTAATTTGGATGGTATACATCCTCTATTTAAACAGGTTCCTCCCAATTTGTCCTTTTCAATAAGTGCTACTGTAAGCCCTTTTTGAGCAGCTGAATTAGCAATGTCTAAGCCAGAGCCTGCTCCGATGACTATTAGATCATATTTTTGCAATGGGTGTTTGATATCGTATTAGTTTTTATAAAGTTTCAGAAAAAATCATGTACAAATAGCACATTACATTGGTCATAGTTATATTGGGAGGAAAATATAAGTTGATCATCATCAATATTTCATTACAAAAAGACTAAAATTAATATGATCAGTTAATTGAATTCAGATAATACTTAATACGTACAATGAAGGAAATAAAAAATTAATTAATAGACATGTTTTATAAAAACTTCTTTAGGAACTTCTTTTAAAACATAATACTACTCTTCTCCTATTTCAAGATGGATTTCGGCTAATACTTATAATTTATTACAGATAAAGTCATAAAACATATCTTAACTCTTTTAGTATATATTCTACTTTTTGAGATTTCATTTAGTTTATTATAAAGATTTAATCCATTGATTACAGACATTTTAAACCAATGAAAATATAAGATCCATAATTATTAGATTTAGAGTTTAATTCTGCCGATGAAGGATCATTTATCAATGTTAAATTAAATCCTTCATCTTCTAACCATATTTATATTAAGATATATTATCATCATCATCTACTATTATGTAAATAATAAGTGAATATAATACCATAATTGTGAAAATAAAAAAAACTCCAACTACAACATATGCAGGATTTTCACTTAAACCTGATAATATTCTTGATATATTTTCACATAATGGTTTAGAGCTTTTGGAGTTATTTGATACAATAGATTCTTTAATTTAAAATAATATCCTAATATAGTAACTAAAAAATGATGAACAGTATTAGTAATGGTAAAAATCTAATAAACCATTATTTATAGTTATATCAATGTTATCTCTATTTTTGAAATGAAAATGCAATTCCTAATTTTTAATTAAAACAAATAAAAGGTACTACAAAAAATTAAATTGCACTAATAGATTTAGCTTGATTTGATTTAAACCCGTGAAAGAAAAGAATAATAATAAAATTATTTATAACACTATATCAAGTTTCATAAAGAGAGAAATCAAAAAAAGAGAATCTCAAGGAGTAGTAATTGGTATGAGTGGAGGAATAGATTCTTCTTTAACTACAGTATTAGCAGTTAAAGCATTAGGGAAGCAACAAGTTTTTGGACTAATACTTCCTGATTCATCTGTAACTCCAAAAACTGATACTAAAAATGCTATAGATTTAGCCAAATCCTTAAGAATAAAATACAAAGTAATAGAATTAAATAAGATAAAGAAACAGATAGTAAATGGTCTTCCTAAAAATAAAATGGCAAGAGCAAATCTTTTAGTTAGATTGAGAATGTTATTACTATACTATTATGCAACGGTAATGAATCGATTGGTGTTAGGAACTGGTGATAAAAGTGAAATGATGTTGGGATATTTTACTAAATATGGAGATGGCGGCGCAGATCTTTTTCCTATTGCTGATCTTTATAAAACTGAAGTAAGATCTCTTGCTCAATATTTAGGAATTCCTGCCAAAATAATAGATAAAAAAAGTAGTGCTCGCTTATGGAAAGGTCAAACTACAGAGGAAGAAATAGGAATTAAATATGAAGAAATAGATAAAATATTAGAACATATAGAAGAGAGTAGTACTCATTTATTATCTAATTCTGATCAATTAAATGAGGATAATGTTTCTAAAATAAAGTCTATGCTTGAAAAAAATGAACATAAACAAGATATGCCTCCAATATGTAAATTAAAATAATGCCTGGAATGTATTGACAGCAATAGATATAATGTAGCAAAGCCTTCTAATCTAATTATAAAATGTTTAAATTAATAGCGACAATTTTTTAATATAGAAAATATTTTTGAAAGTATATCAAATTTTATAAAAAAATAAACTAAATAGAATACTATAAAATTAAAAATTCAAATTAGTCGTTGCACTTTGAATCCCATTAATTTTGTTTATTACTTCAATTGCTTTTTTAGCACTTTTTTCTTTGTCTTTTATTTCTAAAATAATATCCAAATCCAAATTAGAAATTGAGATAATAAACTTCTCAAATTGTTTTATATCTAAAGTATGAGAATGTTTTCCTTTCTTTTGGTTAAGTTCTTGATTACTATAATCAATCATCATTATACCATCTTTACCAGGATTCCAAGTATTATTAGATATTTGTAGAGCAATATTTAGAGGAAAGTTATTGTCAAAACATAGATGATGAAATACATCAAAAAGAATTGGTATCCCTGTAAATTCATGTATTTCAATACAGTCTTTTAAATTGTAGAGATGATCATCATTTTCAATAACTAATCTTTTTTTTATATTTTCTGATAGTAAAGTTTTATAATTAGAAATAAATTGTTTCTTTGACTTTGCTTTATCTCCATAAACACCTCCTATATGTATCTGCACCTTGGAAGAATAATCAAGTTCCATTAAATCCAAAAGATCTGTATGATATTCCAGTTCTCTAATACTATTATTAACGATATCTTGACTTTTAGCATTAAGAATAACAAATTGATCTGGATGCATAGATATTCTTATATTGTGATGTTTTATTAATTGTCCAATTTTAATTAGATCAGGTTTAAAATATTCTTTCCAATCAAATTTACAAATTGGATGAGATGCAAAAGGAATCACATCTGAACTTATTCTAAAGAACATGAGATTATTTGCTATATTAAATTTCAAGATTTCAACTAGAGTAGCAAGGTTATAAGTTACACATTGGATAAATTTTTCTTCGGTATATGAGGAAAGTCGAAATGTTGACACAGTTTTTTTTCCAATTGAGTAATTTATACAAGGATATCCTATTTTCATGGTTTATTTAATATAATTCCAAATTCTTTTACTTTATATAAAGTAAAATAAAAAATAGTTTCAAGAATTAGAAAAAGCTCTAAATACAAAAATAAAATTGTATATTCTTTTCGTAAATTTTAACCAACTTTTAAATAATAATAACCATACGTCAATTTTGAAAGCAAAAAAGGTTTTATTTTTTTTATTACACTGGGAATTTCTAATGGATTATTTAATTATTGTCAATGATCAGATTAATATTTATAGTGAGTAATACACACTACACTGAATCGTAATTACCTTAGGGCCCGTAGCTCAGCCAGGTAGAGTACCGGACTTTTAACTAATGGAAGAAATCCGGCTGTCTCGGGTTCAACTCCCGACGGGCCCGTAGTTTTCTCGGGTTCACTATATTTGATAATAAATTAATCAGTATTTTGACATAATTATAGATATCATACTTTTTTGTCATATTATCCATAGTTTACTAACTCCGACAGTTTTGTTGGAATAAAGACAAGAGTAATAGAATCCTTAACCTTTTTAATTGCTTGTATCATTTGAGGGTATAACCAGTCTTTGTCTTGTTTTGTAATTTGTGTGTCTGAAAGGAAAAAGTCACCTGTTATAACCACTAGTTTGGATTTGTATTTCTTTAAATCATTTTCCAATTCTTTTATCAAAAAATGAGCCAATTGATGTATTGTAAAAAACCTTTGTACTATGATATGTTTTAATGTTTTATCTAATATCCTATATTTTTTATCAGCTATTTCAGTTATATTGTAAAAGTCAAATTTGTTATCCTCAATCAAAACAAATACAATAGGAGATTCTAATCAATTGATGTCCTTTAATAATATACCTTTGACAATATGAACATAACAAATAATTCATAAGTATTATTTATCTTTTAAACTATCTTTAATATTTCAGAAATCAGCATTAGTTTATTTGATAAATTTGTAATACAATATTTCTTCTTTTATATCATCACTTCATTTAATTCATGTCTTCAATTTTTCTTGGAAAACTTCTTTAGCCTTTGTTTATGTCTAAATACTAAATAATACCATATCTTTGGATATTTGGGAT
>JAATVK010000087.1 GCA_014523485.1 Nitrososphaerales archaeon TH5894 | reverse complement strand
CAACATCTATTTCTCCATTTTCCCATTGATCACCTATCTTATATAATACAGGTATCAGTATTTTCTCATAAAAGTCTAGTGATGTATAGACAGATTTTGTATAATCATGATATATTTTTAGGAGATCATTTATCTCATAACTTTTCAACTTTTCCATTAAATTTGCTTGTAATGATTCACTTAGTTTGGTAGAGTTTTCAAAATTGAGATTACGTTTTGCTAGAAATTTTACAATACTTGATTCGCTTCTGTATTCTTTGGGGATTTTATCAATATTTAGGTGTGATACTGGACCTAAATACTGTTTTATAATTTGTTGAGAAGTATGTTTTTCTTTGTTCCATTTACTTTCAACAAGATAAGCATAACCAATATTTTTTACTTGTTTTATTCTAATATATGTCATATAAATTATAAATAATAGTTCTTTTATTTATTTTTAGTGCCTAAGAATAGCTATAGTGCTAACCGGCCACGAAGAGAAATAAACTTACATTGATAATATAATAATAATATATTAATAACTTCCAATTTTCCATACTTTTTTTATGTAATTTTATAAATTCTTGTGAAGCATTATTATAAAGTTAGCACTATGGATTTTTTTGCCACTAGTATAAATAATAGTTGAACAATATAGTTATTATGAGAGAATATATAAAATATATAAAATTTAAACTATTGTAACAGGCATATTAGTTTTTATATCTATCATATTGTTCGCTAATCTTTTAAATTTCAATAATACTTTAGGATTTACCTTCTTAATTATAGCAAGTATTGTTACAATTGGTTATGCTTGCTTGTTTAAAATATAAATACTATAAAAAAATCAATAAACTTGATAACGAAATTCTTGAAAGTCTAAAATAGAATTGAATACAATTTTCAGACAAAATATGCCTGGCATTAAATTGATTAGGGGAATGGTGATGGTGGTAGTAAATGAGTAGTAAATAATGTATTTATTATTTAAATGTAAATTATTATAAAATCTAAAACATATGATATAATATAGCAGAATACTCCTGATAGCGAATAGAATGTTTGGGAGAGAAATTTTAAGAAAAGAAAACAAAAAACTTACAAACTATTAAAAAAGTAAAAATTCATGTATAACAAAAATAAATTATAATTGAAAAGTCTCTCTCTCTACTCATGCATTTAGTAAATTTATTTTATTATCATTTCTTGTTATTAATATGTCTACAACTAATAATAAAAATAAAATTACTCTTTTAGTTAAAGGTTGATTAGGACTTATTGTGTCTAGATATTTTTATTTATAATTAATATAAAAATATGAATTAAATAAATTCTATTAATATCAAAGAATAAAGAATACTAAATTAACGAAAAGTTTATCGATTACTTGTTAAATTGAAATTATATAAGTGGAAAAAAATTGAAACAAGTTGCAATAATTACCGGGTGCTCTTCAGGTATAGGATACGAAACTTCAATTTTATTAGCTAAAAAAGGCTTTAAAACATATGCTACTATGAGAAATACCGATAAAGGTAATAAATTAAAAGAAGTAGCCGAAAAAGAAAATATTGATCTTAAAATCATTAAACTCGACGTCACTGATGACCATTCAATAAAAAATGCAATAAATGAAATAGTTCAAGAAACTAGTAGAATTGATGTTTTAGTTAACAATGCAGGTAATAATATTGCAGGAGCAGTTGAAGACCTATCAATCGAAGAATTTAAGGAACAATTTGAAACTAATTTTTTTGGGTTAATTAGAGTAACAAAAGAAGTTTTACCTATTATGAGAAGACAAAGGAAAGGTATTATCGTGAATTTAAGCTCAATAGTTGGTAAAATGGCTATTCCTTTGAATTCAGCATATGTAAGTAGTAAATTTGCAGTAGAAGGATTTTCTGAATCTATTAGGTATGAACTAGAAGATTTTGGGATTAAGGTAATCTTGATAGAACCAGGTGTAATAAAATCAAATTTTTATGAAAATATAAAAATGTCTAAAAATTCGCTAACCGATCCAAAATCTCCATATCAGCCAATTACACAGAAAATATTTGAAGCATTTTTGCCAATGTTACAATATGCTTTTCCTACAAAAATAGTAGCTGATGTAATTTTAGAAGCAGTAACCTCTGATAATCCGGAAATAAGATATGCCGTAGGAGATGATGCTAAATCCATCAATGAGGCCAGAAAAAAAAGATCCGATAAAGAATTTGAAAACTGGGTTAAAGAAGGATTCTTTGAAAAAAAAGGGTTTTTAAGGTAATCAAAAAAAATATGTATATTAATTATAATATAATCAAAATGTTTAATATTATAAGAAAGAAATAAGTAAATTATGAAAACTTATATTCATATATAATGATATTATTTTTATTATAATCTATTCATTGTATTAAATATAAATATAATATTGCTTATTAAAAAAACAAAGGAAAATCTATTTAGATTTTAACAATTTTTCAAATTAAAATATTTTATTGTATTAAATTTTAGTTCTAATTCCGCAAAAAGGATCTCAAATATTTATAGATAACAACTAATGTCATTGCTCTTAAATTGCGTTCTATTATATGACCAAAAATAAATAAACTAATTGCGGTCATCCATAAAATAATACCATATAATAGAGGTTTATTTGGATCCAAAAAGGAAAATATTATAATATAAATTCCAATAATATAGAGTGGTAATCCAATACAATGTAATATAATATTAATTGGATGTCTGTGTGTATTTTTAATAGCCTTGAGTAAATTGAATTTCAACTTCTAAAATTGTATACTAGAAAAGCAAATTTTAACCTTATGGAGTATTATGAAGTTATTAAACTATCTTCAATCAAATAGTTAGAATTATTATTAAACTTTCATTTTATTAATTCGTCCATAGAAAGGTCATATAAAATTAAGATATTAATTTCTCTCTATTTCGATAATGTTATTAGTGTTATACCATTTAGATAGATTATAAACTCTATCATCATCAAAGTTAACCCTTTTCAAAATAATTAAGTCCCTCGTTTATTTAAAAAAAATATTATAATTTATTGTATAATTTTGAGTATCATCTAATAAAAATGATTTAGTTTTGTATATTGAAATGTTGTATATAGTAGAATTGATTTATTGGTAGAATTAAGAGATATAAGTTAGAAAAATTTTTATAATAATCTTCTATACCATTGGTAATGATAAAAACAACTAATGTAGTAATAGTATTACTAGTCAGTGTTGTGTCTTCTTTCCTCTTTGTAGGATATACGAATGGAATCAATTTTGCTGTTGCACAGCCTGCAAATAGTGCAGATCCCGGTCCTGAGACAATTCAAGAATTTGAAAAAGAAATAGGAGATAATAATAGTGCTATTATAAGAAATGATACAAACATTAGTAATCCAAATAATACTCTTCTTGATGCTACAGATGTGAATATAAAAGAGGATTGTATGGTATTAGAAGATGGAAGTAACTACTGTCCATAAAATAAATCTTATTAATAAAAAATAATCCCATATATTTTTATTATCATCTAGTTAATATTGCATTTGTATTTATAGTATTTCTAGATAAATACTAATGCAGTAGTTAAAACCACACTATTTAGATACAAATTTATAAATTTTTTAATAATAATAATAATTATGATATTTTTTGTTTAAAACCAAAATAATCATCGCATTGTAAATACTTTATAAAGTTCACCTGTTTCACGGTCAACATATTTCCAACCTTGATCAACAGATAATAATTCAAATTTTGATTGTATGGTAGGATGTAATAATTTATGGACTGCATTTCCTACTGATATTTTGTTTGCTGCAGTTAAAGAAGTTATCTTTGCTGCAACATTCATGCTATATCCTAGTATATCAATTAGCGAGCTTTTATCATAACCATATTGAACTACAACATTTTCTCCTTCATCTATTCCAATTTTAACTGATAGTTCCGGATAATCATGCTTGGTTAATATTGGATTAATTCCATTTTTAATAACATTGATCATTGATTTTGCACATTGAACAGAATTGTCCGATATAAGATATCTATTAAAACCACAAGGAAAAAAAGAAATTATTGCATCACCAACATATTTTAAAACATAACCATTATGACTTTCTACAACTGAGGATATCTCATGAGAAAATGCTCTCATTATTGTTACCAACTGTTCTACTGGTAATGTCATGCTCATTTTAGTTGAGCCTACTAAATCTATGTACATAATAACAAGTTCTACTTTTGAATTAACATGATTAAGAAGAAATTCTTGTCCGCGTTGAACTGAACTATTATATTGATACCGTTCTTCTAATGCTTTCCAGAGGCGATCTTGTCTTTGGGAGAATAAGGTTTGTAAATCCACTAGTTGACCTTTTCCACTTTCATTTTCTCTAGTTGAACTACCGATTATTCTGTTTAATATTTTTGCATTTACGTTGTCAACTTCCTTTTTTTTCTCCTTCTTTTTTTTACTATTTCCTTTACGTTCTGATTTGAGTTTGGTGCTTTTGGTTTTTATCTCTGAAGGCAATGTTGATTAGTAAAAAGTAGTTATACTTTAATTTAAGTTTACAATATTATAGAATGGGAATGAGATAAAAATTAAATAGGTTCAATTTATCAATCAGAGCTGATAACTACCATCTACAAGTATCATATAGTTGTCTCTCTTCTTGTCTGAATTTAAATTTCCAACCACGAGTATCATATAGTTATCTCTCTTCTTGTCTGAATTTAGATTTTTGAATTAATACCAATACAATAAAAATTAATATTACTCACAACGATAAAATTAAAAAATAATTATAAAAAAAGAAAATCAAATAGATAAAGAAAATAATTAATTTTTATATATTATCCTTCATCAGATTTTGAATTTTTGATTTTAGTTCTTTATCAACTCCTGGAGAAAACTCTTGTGGGGCTTCTGGTAGATTTGGTATTGCTCCTCCTTCAGGAAGTCCATCCGATGTCTCGAGTTGACCATCTTTAAAAGGAGAGTCTCCATTGAATATTAAAGATAAGCCAGATTTTTCATTTGTCATTGTCCATTGTTGATTATGCAATATAAAATAAGTTCTAAACCTACAAATCATCTAAAGAATGTTTACAATACTCTTGTTTTGCAATTTCAGAAGACGTTAGATAGAAATGGTATGGGATCAAAAGAAGAAGGTAATAGTAATAATAATAGCAGTAATCGAAATGAAAATAGTAGTATAAGAAGAAAGAGAACCTTACATTCATTCAGACGTTTTGTAAAAACTACAATATCCGATTTAGGCTACTCGGATTATTCGGAATGGTTTATTGGACATACTGGATCCACATATTGGCGAAAGAGAGATAATGAAAAAGCAGAGATATTCAATAAGATAGAACCTTATCTCGTTATGCTATCAGAAAGGTTGGATGCAGTAGAAAGATCAACAAAATAAATAAATAAAAATCCATTAAGTAGTGATTAACTTGGTAACATATTCTCAATTGAAGTATGATCAAGGTTTTTTCCTAATTCTATTTTCAACATTTCAAAGAAGAATTTCTCACTTGGAAACAGGCATTTTGCTTATAATATTCTATTGGAAATTAAGCAAGCAAATGTTATCGTTGGAAAGTCATTTTGTTGAATGATAAATTTGTAATAGAAACAATATTCATTTATTTAAAACTTAAAGCCATAGCCTTCTTCTAGGGGTTCACCATACAAGAAGGCTATGTATGCACAAGTCCTTTGAATACCATTGGGTTGGTAATATCAATAAAGAAATATTCTATTTAATAATTTGATATAAATTAATCGATTGTAGTCATAACCTTCTAAGGAAATATATCATAACAATAGAAGGCTATGGCAATACGTATATGTGTGTGAATCTCTGGACTAAATGAATTAACAACCGGCTCAACTCGGTAGTATAGAAAAACTGAAAATACTATATAATGATTTAAGACAAATTAATTGCCATAGCCTGAACATATTGGCCAGGCTATAACAAATGCTACGTATGATTGGTAATATGTTATATAGAATAAAATATTTAATCGTTATAGCCAATAATAGTTATTTAATTTAATTTAATTTAGTGTATATCGTTAAAGTAATAGATTAATTAATTGTCATAGCCTGAACCAATCTAGTGCTGGTTTGTGAATTGGCTTATATATAACAAATAGGTCCAGACTATGACTTTTGAATCATTTGATCTGCCTAGATTCTTTTCTTTTTTTATGGATTGAAGGTATAATTTAGTTATTGAAATTGCATATATTGATTTCTTGATCTTATTGTTTACTTTGAATATCTGTATTAATTTTATAATAATATTTCTAGTAAGAGAATAATTAATTGTCATAGCCTGAATAATAAATATAGGTGATTGGTGGGTTATAGTAGGAAGAGTAGTATGTCCAGACTATGACAATACTACAATAT
>JAATVK010000086.1 GCA_014523485.1 Nitrososphaerales archaeon TH5894 | reverse complement strand
GGGGAATAGTAGAAGTTGTTAATACAATTGTTTCATATTAACAACAATTTTCCCTATTTCTTTATCACTATATTTTGTTGAATGACTCCAAAGATTGGAGTATCTCCAAAGTGATTATTTGTCTTAGTTGGGTCAACCCAAATACTTATGACGTTATTATTCATTGACTTTATACTAAGTGGAACATTATTGACTGGAGCATCTTTCATGGTTACTGTAGCAGTTCCATTGACCTGATAATGGTTATCATCTATCTTCATAATATCTGCAAGTGTAAAGTTATAGATACTATGTTTATGTAATGCAGATCCATTTAACATTACCATATCGAATTCTGCCTCAAATGCAGCAGTTGGAAGGTTATCGTTGTTATTACTAACATTCGGTGTAGAGGAAGCTTGATTTGATTTATCAATATTAGTTAAAGCACCTTTCCATAGGCCAGATAATATCCATGCAGGTAAACCATTTTCATCATTTTGAATACTGGAGATTGTTCCTCCTGCATATTGGCCTGGGCCAGGTTGTTGTTGTTCCATACCCATTCCACTCATCGGGGGCATTCCCATAATTTGTTGGGCATATGCCATTACACTGTTATTGTTCAAAAGAAATGAAGAATTATAGACAGTAGTCGCTATTGCAAGGACCAATAATAAATTCAGCCCTAAAAGAATCGATCTAATAATAGATTTCAAAGTAATAAACAAAGAAAACACGTTATATATAATAATTTAGATTTTTCAAGAAAATTTCTAAGTAAAATAATCGATAGTTTGTATCTTCCCTGAATAATTTTTTTAATACAAACAACAATTATATTATAATAGTATTAATCAGCCAGTGAATATTTTTCAAATGTTTATGTAATAGGTATAAGTTTTAATGGTAGTATCTATATTGTTTTGACCGGTTCCAATTCAAATAAAGCATATGAATTTCCTCCTTGTTCTGCAATTTGTTTAGCATATTCTTTTAATTTAAATGTTGTAATAACAACATGTACAATCCTATTATTTTTATCTGAATAATCATCTATTAATATTGTATTTGGTGAAATTTTCATACCATTCACTGTACCTATAAATGAAGAAACTTTAGATAAAGGGGTGTAAGATTTTGGGACTACAATCTCTTCGTGTAAAGTAAGAATCTGGTTTACATAATTTAAATCCCAATTAAAAGGCATTTTAAATGAAATTTTTGAATTTTCTTCATTAAAGGCAAAATCTTGAATTTCATCATAAAAGGTTTTAACTTGTAAAGTAACGTTACCATTATCATTATTGTTATTGCTTCTACTATCTCCAGACTCTTGTATTACAAAAGGAAAAGTTTTTCCTATACTTATAAATAAATTAATTTTTTTATCAGAGTCTATTTGTATTCCTTTACTTGTTTTTTCCAGAATAATTGCTATGTGGTATAATCCACCGTCTGAGAGAAGTTTACTTTTAATCGTAACTGGATTTGTTAAGCTTACTCGGACTCGATCATTTTGTGATAAATGTTGTTGTGGTTCTTTACTTGTTATTTCATGAGTTATGGAATCCCTAAGGGGAATTAGATTTGCTGAAACTATTCCGTCTAATGAATGAAATTGTTGGTCTAATATAGTCTGATTCTTAAAGGTTACAATTATTCTAAGATTAATATCACTTATAGTTTCATTAGTTTTTTTATCAAAAATACGAATTGCTAACTTTGGTTGCTGGTCATCACTCTCATTTAAGAACGATGGTTCTATTAGACCTTCTATTGCAATTTGTCTTCCAGAAATATCAATAGGAAAAGATTCATCTTTACTCAAACCATGTCCGTATGCTTTGGCTGTAAAATCAAACAAATTATTATTAATATTATTATTATTAGATATCAATAAAAACAACCATACGAGCAAGATCGAAGCAAATATAAGATAACTAATTGTCATATGGAAAAATTATAACAACGCAAAATAAAATGTTATGGAAAATAATATTTTACAATAGATTATATCTATAACTTGAATAATATGGGGTTAAAGATTTCATTGGTTTAGGTTGTGGAAAAAAAGACATTGTTAAGGAATTAATTACACAGAACTGATGGCCCAAACATTGTAAAAAAAATATTTATTACAAAAGAAGAAAATTCATAAAGGCACAGACATACATTCAAATGGTAAATTTGTAATTGTTTACTAATGATAAATAAATCTCAAGATAAATTTAACAATAAAGAAATAATAAATATTTAATTATATATTAAAGAAACTTAAATCAATTTCATTTGAATCCAATACTACTAAGATTGAAGAGGAGTACTTAATTAAGAAGTTATTAAATTAAAAATAAATCACAAAATAAGAATATATTTTATGTTAAAATCTCCGTACAATTTCTTAAGATCTTAAATAACACCATTGTTATTATAGATGCTTGAATTTCATATCTGTTTGTTCTTCGTTTCCCTTCTACTAAAGCCTCTCCAAATACGTGAAGTGGATTCAATTATAGATAATCAATAAACGAATATTAATCAAAAGTTTAAAATTAACACAGAACTCGATTTTAAGAAAAAACTAAATAGATAAAATATTAGCAATTCTTGATATGAAAATCTTTTTTGTTTCTAATGTAGTATTAATAAAAAAAATTAAGTATTGTTAGTTATTTTCTTATTCCTCGCCGTCACCGTCTACGCCGCCGTCACCGTCTTCTTCATCTCCGCCGCCGTCACCGTCTTCTTCATCTCCGTCTTCGTCAGCATCACCATTATCTTGTTGTGCAACCTTTAATTGTGGATTGGCTAATTGGGCTTTGAAAACCTCATTCTCTGCCTTTAGAACGTCAGTTTCAACTTTATTAAGATCATCTAATGCTTTATTGAGATCTTTCTTAGAGATAGAATCTTTAATTTTTTGGATATTGTCTACAAATGATGGCTTTGGTTCTAAAACCAATAATGTATTCTCTAAATCTGTAATCGTTGTTAACGCTTCTTCTGTATCATTATTAGCGAGTGCATTCTTTGAATCCATTAAATTACCTTTGATCTCTGCAATATCCAAGGCCATAAATGCTTGAGTTTCTTTACTCATTGTTTGATTAGCACCTTGAGCAGTTTGATTCTGGGCTGCCTGTGCGGTTTGATTAGCACCTTGAGCAGTTTGATTCTGGGCTGCCTGTGCGGTTTGATTAGCTCCTTGAGCAGTTTGGTTTTGTACTGATGAACTAGTAGTATTTGTCATAGTGATTTGTGCTTGTACAGTCTCTAGCAAGGATGGAATAGAAATTAATCCAATTACAAGAATTGAATATATAGATAGTTTTTGAATGTTCAATTTAATCAATAAAATACATTATTATTTATAAAACTTGTTATTTGTTATAGTAATTAGTAAGTTAATAAAGTTAATAATAAAAGTAATATCTAAATTTGATTCACTATTAGATTTAGTATTGGAATATTATTAAACTCTGTTGATACTTCCAAATTAGTTATTCTTCTGCTATTTTATCATTTATTATAATTTTTAAAGTATTGAAAAGTTGAATATTGATATTGCTTGTGGAAAGGAGTATACTTTCTCCAAAACAGGAGATCTGCAGGAACTTAGGATCAACAATCTGTAAATACAAGATAACATAAATAATTTATTAATTTATCTTGCGTATAACACATTCTCTCTTCCTATATTTTTAACAGTCCTTTTTTCACATTCTGTACCTTCAGGAGGATTCAAATCATTACCAGAAACACATGCGTGGAATCTATCTCCAATTTGAATTTTTCCTATATTGGTATCTCTATCAAAAGTAAATGTTCTTTCGATTGTATATCCACCAATT
>JAATVK010000085.1 GCA_014523485.1 Nitrososphaerales archaeon TH5894 | reverse complement strand
ATTAAACAGATCAGACTATGAGTAAGCCCAATATAAATTTCTAAATTTTTGGATATCAATTTTTGGATATCGAAATTTATATTTACACAATAAAGATTATTTGCTTTGCATATCTAATTAAAGTATCCTATTGCAAAAGAATTAGGATATTTAGGTGTATAATATGTCTTATAACAAATTTTATTCCGTTATGCATAATACAAAAAATTGTATTAATTTTTTCCCAACATTTCTATTACTTTTTGCGCGGCAACAAATGACGATGCAGGATTCTGACCTGTAATCAACTTTCCATCAGTTACAATAAAGGGTTTAAAATTTTCAACTTTTTCAAATTTCCCACCTAATTCTTTCATCCGATCTTCCAACAAAAATGGAACTACGTTCTCTAGATGTACAGCCCTTTCTTCACTGTCTGTAAATCCTGTTACTTTTTTGTCCTTCAATATTGAGTTTCCATCTTTATCTGCAGCCTGTAATAATCCTGCAGGTGCATGACATACGGCACTAACAAATTTTCCACCAAAGTAAAAATCTTCGACTAATTTTTTTAAATTTTTATCTGTTGCTAAATCCCACATAGGTCCATGTCCGCCTGGAATAAATAATGTATCATAATCTGTAGCTAAAACTTCACTTAATACCAATGAATTTGCTAACTTTTCTTGAGCGGATTGATCTTTTTGAAAACGTCGTGTAGAGTCTGTCTGCCATTCTTCTAGGTTGCTTTTTGGGTCTATTGGAGGTTGTCCTCCCTTTGGAGAAGCAATTGTTACATCATATCCATTATCAATAAACTCATAGTATGGAGAGGCAAATTCTTCTAACCAAAATCCTGTTTTTTTTCCAGTATTTCCTAACTCATCATGAGAAGTCAACACAAAGAGTACTTTTTTCATAATATAATAATTATTTTCTTTTTATTTTATATTAAAGTATTCTATTTTAGTTATTATGATATGACTAATAAGATCATTGATATTTCACTGCATGATACAATTCTGTCATAATTAATAGTATAATTAAATATGGTTATATAACAATACTACTAATACTCTTGTAAGAATATTATACACGAAGTAACACGGTTCTTTTAAATTTGAAGCTATATAACACAAAAAGTGTTATTTAAGATTGAAACTTCTTTGGATTGTTTTTGAAAATAACTGATCCCAGTTTATAGAAGAGTTCAAATCCCACTGGTCCAAGTACAAACCTCTGTCTTTATTTAGACTCTGCTAAATATTATTACATAAAATATCAATTAATCATGTTCTCACAGAAAAGAAACTGAATATGTAAAATATATAATATAACATTTTTGATTATTTTCCTTGTACAAATGTGACTGTAATCTATTACATGTCCACATTTGAACTCTTTGTATTCTTGCACAATGGTAGACGCGTTCTCATCTAAAATTTTGATTATTGATATCCTTTGTAAGAGGCTATAGAAATAAATCTTTAAAATTCCTATTTATTTATAAAACACTTTTAAACAATGATATTTATATACTTGTGATGATTCAAAATCCTTCAGAAGGAAACATTTCTGATTCTTCGGTCAATCTTAATTTTCCATCATACAAAAAAATTCTAGTTACACATGATGGATCGGAAATGTCTAATAAGGCATTAATACATGCAATTTTTTTAACCAAAATTGCTAATGCTGAGCTCGTTATAGAGGTTTAAACTAGGATCAATATTTATCTAGCCTTTAAGAAATTAAGTATTACTTTTTTTAATTTAGGATTACTTATAAATTGGATAAACATGTAATAATTACCTAAATGACGAATAAAGAGGAAGAAAATAAAAAATATACTAATACTATAAAAGATGAAACTGAGAAACTTCTATCCCAACAAAAACAACAGATTTCAGAAGCTACAAATAAATTCAATCAGAATATCAATGAATATCAAAAGAAAAGCAATGAAATTATTGAGAAAAGTATCGATACAACAAGCAAATATCAACAAAACGCTGTTAATACATTCCAATCAATCACAAACAACTTTGTAGAATTACAAAAGAATCTTCTTGATACTTATCAGTCAGTAATATCAAGATTTTTAGATATTACATCTAAATCTTATAGCAAGGATTCTACATCTCCAAAAAGATATGCAGATCTTTATAATAAGGCCAACCAAACTATTACAGATAAAACCATTGATTCTACAAACAAAATGAATGAGGTTGTATTGGGATCTACAGAAACCTTTAACAAATCATTAGAAATTGCACAAAAATACTATAATGAGTCAATTCAAAACTACTTTAACTTTCTCAAGAAAATAGAAAGATCTTCTAACCAATAGATATTTTTTTTTATTTGTTTTAATTTTTGAAATACAATTTTATTAGATGAGTTAACTACTTGTTTAATTATAAGATTAAATGACTAATGTTCAATACTTGCTTTTTGTTTAATCTTATGGTACATTACATTTTAAGAAGCAATATCACAACTGAAACCACTGGCCCCATTGAAGTCTGCTTTTTACTCCCTGTCTTTACTAGATTTAGATTGCAATATTTATAGTAAATTATAGGAAACAACTATGACTAATTCTAGCAATAATATAATGACAATGTCATGACAATATTTAAATCGATAATGTCAAATCAATAACTTATTGAATCAACAATTAAAAAATAATATCAACGAATCCAAGGTACAAGAATTTATGAATAAAGCTATACAAGATATTGCTGGAAGCTCTACTGCTATGCTAGTTATCCTTGGAGAAAGACTTGGATTATATAAAGCGATGGCAAATGAAAACAAATATATAACTTTTGAAGAACTTGCAAAAAAGACTGGAACCAATGAAAGACTAGTTAAAGAATGGCTAGGAAATCAAGTTTCTAGTGGATATATAGAATATGATCCTTCAACAGAAAAATTCTTTTTGCCTCCTGAACATGCACTAGCATTATCAGATCATAATAGTCCTATCTATATACAAGGGGCATTTAAAGCAATTAAATCTTACTTTAAAGATGAGGAAGAATTTATGAAAATGTTTAAAAACGAAAGAACATTTTCTTGGATGGATCATCATGTTTGTATGGCAGATGGCTTTGCAGAATTCTTTAAAGCTGGATATATAGGTAACTTATTAAATATATGGATTCCATCAATAGAAAATGGAAAAATTCATGAAAGACTTAAACAAGGAATCAAGGTCGCAGATATAGGATGTGGTTATGGAATAAGTACAACACTGATGGCTAAAGCTTTTCCAAATTCCCAATTTACAGGATTTGATTTCCATAAAGAATCAATTGAAAAAGCAAATAATAATGCAAAACAAGAGAATTTAAATAATTTGAAATTTGAAATATCTTCAGCATCTGAATTTCCAGGTACTAATTATGATTTTATAACATTCTTTGATTGTCTTCATGATATGGGAGATCCTCAAGGTGCATTGACTCATGTATTAAATACAATCAACAAAGAGGAAGGAGTTTGTATGATAGTTGAACCATATTCTCAAAATAAACTTGAAGATAATATCAATCCAATATCTAAAACATTTTATGCTGCATCTACCTTAATATGTGTACCAAATTCACTAGCTTTTAATGGTCCTGCATTAGGTGCACAAGCAGGAGAAGAAAAAATCAGAGACATAGTAAAGAAAAGCGGTTTTTCACATTTTAAAAGGGCTATAGATACACCAATAAATATTATTTATGAAATTAAACCATAATTTATTTGAATCTTGAGTAATTTCCAAACTAGAATTTCAAATAAATTTTTAGTGAAATGTATGTAATAAAGAAATTTAAGTTCATAAATACTAGAAGGGAATCAAAAATTATGTCAAATTTATTTCACATCCCACTGACAGCATTCTTGAAGGAAGTGGGTTAATATATTTGGATTTGATGTTGTATTTTGAACACATAAGAGGAGGGAAAAGACTAAATGATATTAAAAAATTTATAATTAAATTAAAATTTATTTTATATATAACCTCTTAAGCTAATAGAAGACAGACTTACAAGAGTTCATCACCGAGTTAATAAAATCAATTTTTGATTATTGTTATTTTTCTTACTCCAACAGTATCAACAATATAATAATCATCAGCTATCTGAATAATATCTCCAAGATCTATTTTATTATGAGATTTCTTTTCCCTAAGAGGTATTCCAAAAGGCTTATCCTCTTCTTTAAATTTAAGCCAAATTCTACCTGGATTTAAGACATTTTTGAATTCTGATTCCCATACTGGATCATATAGAGTAAAGAGTGCTTGGTTACTAATTCTATTATTTTTAATTATCATTTCGACTTCAGGTTCTTTACAGAAATACACTTGTACCTTCATGATTTAATTTTTTATCTATTTTTGGTATTTATTAGTATATTATTAACTAAACCCTATGAAAAATTTAAAGTCCGTCTTTATGAGTGTTGACTAGGTTTAACATTCTAGTGGTATAATATTTTATCTAGTAGATCTTATAAAATAATAATTATTAATTAATTTGACAAATGCATTTTATATCAACTGCTTTAGCTAACCATAGGTTGCACATATTTTGGAGTATTTTGGAAAATATTTAGTTCAGAATAATTAAAAGATCTATTTTAAAGTAAAAAACAACTGATCCCACAATATTGAAGGGATCAAATCATACTGACCCAAACCAATTGTTTTATATTAGTTTTCTAAATGATTTCGCTCAATAAAAATTTACAATATTATTTATTATTTTGTTATTATATATAACATAATTAGTTAATAACTTAAACTTGATATAGAAAATTTAAAAGAAAATTCCATCATATTTCATTTAAGAAATTATAACTTTAATTAATTATGTATTTTAAAATACTATTACTTTTAGAATTTATTATACTATCAGCAGCTTTATTTGCTACAAATATTTACGCACAAGATGAAGAGGAAGAATATTATTCGATTTATGATGAATATTCACAAAATTATGATGAAGAGTATTTTAAAGATAATGCTGTAAAAATAAATGCTATTAACAAAATGCTCGAGGAAAATAAGAGATTCCTTTCTCCACATGCGCTTCCAGAAATTAAAGATTTAGATCGCTCACGTTTGTCAGCCTCAGAGACAAAAATTGGTTTTGTATTACCTACTTTTACTATGTCAGCCTATGGTTCTAATGCATTTTATACTTTTTATAAGAAATATGCACAGGTAAATGAAAATGAATTTGTAATATCAGATATAGACTCATTATCACCAAGTTTACGAAATAGTACTGACAGTTTCAATAGTAAGAAAGCTTTGGGACTACATCATCTTAGAGATTATACTTCTTCTTTACTTCCTAATGCACACTTAACTTACTTAGCTGATCAAGATATACATAATGGTTTTATTTTTGCTCAAGATAATAGCAATTTTTATGATATCCTTATTCTTGGTCATTCAGAATATGTAACGCAACAAGAATACAATAACTTTAAGAAATTCACAGAAAATGGAGGAACAATCATTCTATTTGATGCAAATGTATTTTATACAGAGGTTGAATATGATTCAATTAATAATAAAATTAGTTTAGTTAAAGGACATTCTTGGAGCTTTGATGGTGAAAGGGCTTGGAGAGATATAAAGGAAAGATGGGCTGATGAAAATACTGAATGGATAGGAAGCAATTACTGTGGTAATTTTTGTCAAGTTACCTTCAACAACAATCCATTTTCATATACTCATCATGAAGAACAATATATAACTAATCCTAACGCAAAAATTCTAATTGACTACCAAGCTCAATCTCAATCTCAATACAATTTTTTTATCGCAGCATATGAGCTAAAATATGGACTTGGAAAGGTAGTTAGTTTTGGAATATTTGGAGATGATGTATTTGAGGATAAGAATCTCTTAAGTTTTTATGAACATATTCTCTTATCGAATATTTAATATAATGATCTTTATTTTATTTATTATAGTCAATAAGAATTAAGTTCTTTTATACTGTTAAATATAGCCGCTTAAATATTTCTATCCTAATTAATATACTGTGTTTCTTTATCTATAATTTTTTCTTCTTCTTTTATCATTATTATTTGTACTATCAGTAACAGGCAAATGTTTTATGTTACTATAACTTTTATGTTTAAAATTGTAAACTCAAATTTTACAGTTTATTTTTTTAGATAAATATTTATTTAATCTACATAACTAGATTTCAAGGATGTCTTCAGGATCGTTTACTCCAATTATAAAAGTAGAACGGGTAATCTCTTTTAGTGACGCAGTATTTGCATTTGCAATAACTCTTATGGCTTTATCTATCGATATACCAGATTTACCAACACATCTTACACAATCTGAATTATTAGATGAACTATATGATTTATATCCACAATTTGAAAGTTATATTATAAGTTTTGCTGTAATAGCAATATTCTGGGTATCTTACCATCAAGTATTTAATCATATTAAAGGATCACATATTACTATGGTATATCTAAATTTGCTATTTCTTTTATTGGTAACTCTATTATCACTTTCTACTTCACTTGTAATAAACTATGGAACATATCAAATTCCTTATGTTATCTATTGTGTGATTGTAATTATGACAAGTTCTTTACTTGCAACAATATGGTGGCATGCTACAAGAAATAAACGTCTTGTAGATAAGAATTTGCATCCTTTATTTATAAAAGGCGTTCTTGTAAACCTTATATCTATTCCTATAGTTTTTACTATCTCAATAATTATTTCATTTGTTAATTTGGAAATTGCTCAATATTTTTGGTTAATAATGGCTCCACTAAATATAATAATTAAACGCAGATACAAACATTAGATAAAGTGGCTATTAATTTAAAGGAATCTGTATATGTGAAGCATCTTAATTAATAATATAATCATAAATTGTAAAATAACAATATGTGTATTTCATATATCATTTATGATTTAATAAATATAACTATTTTTTTCTCTACAATAATCTTAATTGTACCCCCAAGGATAATTTATTATTTCAACCATATTTTGTGTCTCTACTACGTTAATTCCTTAGGATATATTTCATAAATCTTACCGTTTTTTGTCTGTCCATTCACTACATAAATTTTTCCGTTATATGGATTTATTTCTATATCAGTAATTATCCCAAAATTCCTTCCCAAAGTAACTGATTCTAATTCTTCATCAACATCTGCCATTTTATCTATCAATTCTCCTGGCGGTAGATCCAATCCTGTTCTTGTTTCATTTAAATTAAAATGGAATATTCGTCCTTGTTTTACTGAACCTACCAAGAGATCATTTTCATATTCTTCATTAAAAATGTTTGAATCTATAAATGTGATTGCCGTTGGAGCTATAGTGTCAGCCCATGTAAATACAGGATCGTAATATTTACTTTTTCCATCAAAAAGAATTAACTTGTTTCTATCAAATTCTTTATTTTTGTAATTTTCATATTCTGTGGATAATCCT
>JAATVK010000084.1 GCA_014523485.1 Nitrososphaerales archaeon TH5894 | reverse complement strand
TTTAAAGCTTTTCGAACTTCTGGTAATGCCAAAGTAAACCCTACATGAATACAATCAAATTTATCATCAGATATACATTTCAAGTTTTTATTTCTAATTTGTACTTCAATTAATCGATTGTTTTTTCTTAAATCCTTTAAAATGACCGTATCATCGTTTAAACTAATTAAAGAGATTAATGGTGCCTCCTTTAATATTTGTCTTCTCTCAAGTTCAATCAAAGCAGATTCAGATACAAAAGAGGCAAAAGATAGAGATGGATTTTTGTTTTTTTCCAGAGTATAAATCTCCTCTAATTTTTTTAATACCTTTCCACTAAAGGTTATTGTTCTTTGACCGGGTTGGGGCATTTAATATTAACATGTGAAATTCCTTAATAAATTTAACGTTTATATACGTTAATTAACCGTTAATAACTATGGAAAATTGGAATACACGAAAAAGAGTTGACTGGAAGAAGGATGTTATGCCAATAATACAAGAGAGATTAACAGTGTTTAACAGATACGGTATAATTCCAACACTCAAAACTATATTTTATTCTCTAGTTAATCTAAATATTATTCCAAATTCGTATAATTATTATGGATATCTTAGTAAATATGCTAATAAGGCAAGAATCAGAGGAGATTTGCCTATTGGTTGCTTTCCCGAACAAGATTTACCGAGAATAACAAATTCCAATAGTGAGTTTGTTAATGCAAAGGAATACATACAAAAAATAGTCAATTACCTTCAAGAAACCTCAGTAAATCCCTCAACACATGACTATGCCTTCAATAATAAAAGTAATTTCACCTACAATGACATAGAAATTTGGGTCGAAAAATACACTCTTAGTTTAACACTTAATAATTTATTAAAAAATTTAGGTATGAAAATAATTTCCAATAAAAGAACTAATACTGTGGAATTTATAAATAACAATATAAAACGTTTAAAATGTTCTGTGAAAGAAGATAAAAAGATTTACATATTGTATTTTGGTAATTTTGATCTATTTAACAACGACATTGATAAACTTATCAATAGTACTGTAATAGATTTCAATTTAAACATTGATTTTAAAAAAATTGCAGTCACCGAAAATCAAATGAGAAAATTTCATTTACCGGAAAATCCCAATCCTAAAATCATCAGAAAATTAGACAGCAATTTAAGAAGAGATTATTTCATTAGAAAATATGGACGGCTATTTCAGATAGAATTGGAATCTCTCCTAGCTTATGCTCCAGAAAGATTTAAGTATATTGTTCTAGAATCAGTAAATAATATTTTGAATAAATATAGAAATTGTGAACATATTAAAAATATCCATTTAATGGTTTAATATTTTGAATTAATTCTTTTGGTAAAAAAACAAATTTATAATTAGATATATTAATATCATTCCAAAAAAATTACTATTATTAAATTCTCATTGATATAAATTATATTTACTACTCCAAATGATATATAGGATACATATCAACTACTATTGAGATTAAAAAATTATAAATTATAAGACCTAAGGTTAGATAAACAGTAAATTATATTAATAATAAATAATATTAAGATAAAACGATAGTTTATTATTTCCGTTTTAATTTTGTATTTAGATTTAAATTCATAACAAATCGTCATCGATTAAATTACATCGAGAGATATTCCTTATTTAATGTCAGAAGGTCCGGAGGTAAAGATTGTTGCAGATAAAATATCAGCTGCACTGTTTGGAAAAAAAATTGACGATATTATATTTAAAAATTTGAATATTGATTTTAAAAATAAAATTATAGGATCTACATTAAAAGAAATAAAGACATTTGGAAAGAATATTGTAATCAATTTTCTTCAGGAGTTTATCTTCGTAATCATATGATGATGTGGGGAAAATGGGGGATTTATGAGAGACACAAGTACGATAACGGATTAGCAATACCACCTAATAGAGCCAAATGGAAAAAGAATCAATTATTGCTAAAGAAGGTTAAAGATGTAAGAAAAGACTCCCGTGTAAGATTAACAATTATTACTAAGGAAACAGTCTTGGTTGAATTTAATGGTCCAATTTTACAATTTCCATTCGATAATCCATCAGCAAAGGAACCAATAAAATCATGGGTCCCGATTGCTTAAGCGAAATTTTCGATATAGATGAAGCTAAAACAAGATTACATACAAAACAAAACCTACTCATTTCGGAGGCTTTATTAGATCGAAAGATAATCTCAGGTATAGGTAATAAGTATAAATCTGAAATTTTATTTATTTGTAAAATTTCGCCTTTTAAACAGATATCGCACCTTGAGTCAAAAGAAGAAAACATTCTTTTGGAAAGAATTCCAAAATTACTTATCTACGGATATAAGAATTTTGGTAGAACTAGACATTTGTTGAAAAATGAGAAAAGTTCTTGGAATACTAGGCATTGGGTTTTCCGCCGAACAGGAAAAGAATGCTGGATATGCAAAACAGTGATTAAATCAGAGAAGACAATAACTAGTCGTGCAACATTTTGGTGTCCAAATTGTCAACAATAACATTTAATTATAAATAAGAATTTTTATATTGATAACAAATATAATTATATAAAAAATTGTTTTCTTTTTTCTTGCTATTTAACTTATTGCAAATAATTATAGGCTTTAAAAATCAACTCTAATCTTGCATTTGTATTAGGAAATAGTGAAAACTTTTACAACATTATGCAATAGGGGTTAATGTATCTTATGTAAAAAATTTTTTGTTCTGTTATATTTATTTGAAGATTTCCATTTCCAAAGTAATCCTTTATTAAGATAATGTTAATGAAGATTAAATCATTAATAACAATAATAAAATTAACCTACAATATTTTAAATCGTTTTAGTTATTGAAAATGAATAAGAATTGAGTAATAATAACCCTAGTCTATATATGTTTATAATAATTTTATTGGTCTTACCACTGCAATATATTATAATACAAATTGGAGACAGCCAAATCGATAATTCATCTTCTCCCAATACTACTAATAATACAATCCAGCCTCCGTCTATTGTCAAACCTAAAGTAGATCTCGATATAGAAGGAACTATTGTAGATGATAAAATCAAGGGAGGTGATGGAGATGATGAATTAAATGGAAAAGAGGGTGATGATCAACTAAATGGTGGCAAAGGAGATGATGAACTGGATGGCGATGAAGGTCATGATATAATAAAAGGTCAACAAGGAAATGACATAATTGATGGCGATGAAGGTAATGATAATTTGATTGGAGAAAGAGATGTGGACATAATAACTGGACATGAAGGTGATGATAAAGTAGATGGTGGAAAAGGAGATGATCATCTTGATGGAAGTGAAGGAAACGATGAGATTAATGGAGGAGAGGGATCAGATATTATAATAGGCGGTTTAGGGTCGGATACTTTTATTTGTGATGAATTTGATAAAATTATGGATTTCAGTTCTAT
>JAATVK010000083.1 GCA_014523485.1 Nitrososphaerales archaeon TH5894 | reverse complement strand
TATGTAAAATGAAAATTATTAAAAAAATAATTCCTTATATTTTTTCATGGGTTTCACTAGGTTTTGTTATATATGTAGTGACAAAAGCTATTCAACACACTATATCAAAATAAAGAATAAGCGCAAATCTCCTTAAAACACCGAGGAATAAATTTATAGGTTCGTATTGTATAATTCATCATGAATATTGGGGATTTATTGTAAAGAATAATTTACTTTGTAAAGTAAAAAAAAATATGATTATATTGCACCTTATACTTTAGCAGTTTTAAATATCTTTTCTAATTCATTATAGAACTCTCTGTTTGCAGCAGACTTTGACAGAGATGCTTGCCATTGTTTTGCTACTGTCTTGATAGTTAGATCCACCGCCTTGTCAATTGTAGTTCCCCATTCTGTTTCAATCTGCTTTTTCAATTTCTCCACATGCACTTCTGTAAGTGCAGTAAAAAATGATCTTTCTAAAAGTGATTTTGCTTCAGTAATAGGGTCATTACTACAACAAGCACTACTATTTGTTTTATTTGTCATTTCACAACATTCATTTGCAACATTATTGTTTTCTGAATTTCTTTGTGTTTCCACACATTCACAATTTGATTCACATTCATTTTTTACCATATATATTACCTTGTGTTATCTAATATAGTTAGGTAAGTATATAAATTAGTAAGTGAATGTTCAGTTAGTAGGTGAAAGATTGGTAAGTTGACTGAACAAAAACTAGTAGATGGTGACAATAACACCATAGAAAAAAGTCAATTTAGTATCGATGGTATGAATTGCAAATGTTGTCCAGTTTTTAATACCCTTAATATAATAGGAAAAAAATTTACCCTCTTATTATTACGCAATATGATTTTCCTAAAACAAAAAAGATTTAATGAATTTCTTAATTCGATAGAGGAGATAAATCCAAAAACTCTGTCTATACGTCTTAAAGAATTGGAGAAAGACAAATTGATAAAGCGACAAGTATTTAATGAAACTCCTGTTAGGATAGAGTACCATATTACAGAAAAGGGAAAGGCATTACAACCAATATTAGAACAAATGGGATTATTCTCTATGAAATATTGTTGCGAAATGGTATTTGAAAATCCTGACCCAGCAAAGATTGATAAAATTACTTCGAAATCTTTTAGAAAATATTCAACCACTACAGCCACGTAGACTAATCTATTTAATATTTTATTGGATCTATAACATAATTTGGAGAAACAATTAAACTTCTAGAAATTATAGTAAAAATTATAGTAAAATTTAAGTATATTATGTAACCAATATATACTTCACAAATGTACTCATAACTTTTTATCTACTTGTTTGCTTTGCTTTCCAATAAAGTAAATGAGTTATTCTCTGGATCTATGAGTATAACAAAAAAATTATATCCTAAGAAAGAATAAGATTGTTACTCTCAGCATTACTGTTGTAATTTTAGAAGAATTCTTCTCTTTTTTCTTTGATTACAAATTTACAAATCAGGTCGCCTTTGGCCGCTCTATGTGTAGTTTCTATATTAGCTCCAAGAAGTTTTTCAAATAATTCAGTTTCAGTTGAACATGCTTCCCAATGTTTTTCAGCTATATGTATAATTGGACAGTTATATTCTAAAAGAACATGTTTTCCTCCACTCCTTTTTGATTCCTTCTTTGCTTCAGCAATATATCCTTCCTCATCCCTAATCTTAGCTAATTCCTTGACTTGTTTATCAAAATCCAAATTCTTAAGACGCTTATAGTATTGATCGAAAAGTTCACTCTGGCGTTCATGTAAAACTTTTTCAACTCCTTCTTTTCCCATATTTCGTTCAATAAAATCAAGAGCATGTGTTGCAATTCCACCATATGATTTTGGGAAAACAGTTTTACCTTGACTTGTTAGTTGATACACCATCCTTGGTCTGCCTACATGTCCCCTGGTTTCTATACCTTGTACTAAACCTCTATTCTGCAAAAGAACAAGATGCTTGTGAATAGCCATCCTTGATATCTTCATCACTTTTGCCAATTCCTCAAGTCCTGCTTGCTGCATAACTTTGAGATAATAGAGTATCTTCTTCTTTGGCTCGGTAAATCCATCTGAAATATTTTCTAAATTAACGGGGATAGTCAATATACATATCATATACCGGCTACCCATTCATAAACTCTTTTGTTTACAAATTGAATAAATGTTGGAATTGCTATTGATTT